>NZ_MWOM01000067.1:0-20166 GCF_012931925.1 Acidovorax sp. SRB_24 | reverse complement strand
AATCCTCAGCGACGCCGGGTTCGAGGTGAGCACGACAACGGGTCGACGTCTCGTCGCGCACGTCGGTCCACGCGCTGGTCGAGGCGGCCACGGCCCTCGGCACCGTCACCGGCCTCATCCATGCCGCGGGTGTCTCGCCTTCGCAGGCGTCGCCGGCCACGATCCTCCAGGTCGATCTGTACGGTACCGCGCTCGTGCTTGAGGCATTCGGCCACGCCATCGCGCGGGGCGGAGCAGGCGTCGTGATCGCCTCGCAGTCGGGGCACCGCCTGCCGGCTCTGACGCCCGAGCAAGACAAGGCGCTGGCGACCACGCCTGCCGATGAGCTGCTCGCGCTTTCCATGCTCCAGCCGGAGCAGGTGCGAGACCCGCTGCACGCCTACCAGCTCTCCAAGCGCGGAAACTCGCTGCGCGTGATGGCCGAGGCGGTGCGCTGGGGCAAGCGCGGCGCATGGGTCAACACGATCAGCCCCGGCATCATCTTCACGCCTCTGGCCAAGGACGAGTTGGCTGGGCCGCGCGGCGAGGGCTACCGGCGCATGATCGCGTTGTCCGCCGCCGGGCGCGGCGGAACCCCCGATGAAGTGGGGACCGTGGGCGCTCTGCCCATGGGCCCGGACGGCGGCTTCATCACGGGCAACGATTTCCTCATGGACGGCGGCGTCACGGCAGCCTACTGGTACGGCGACCTCGCGCCGAAGTGACAAAAGCGCGCACCACGGGGCTGGCACGGAGTTGCCGCCCGCGATCGGCTCCATGGCCCCGGCGGGCGGTGCCCGGCGCGGCGCGGGCACCGGGGCGTTTCTGAAAACAATGGTCAAATAGCGCTCTAACGCTTGATGGGCAAGCGTTGGAAGCTATTAAAACCATACCAACCCTGTCCCGGCCGCTGGCCGGCTGCCGCTGTGGACTCTCCTGTTGTTTCGGCCCTGGTGCCCGTGATCCTGTTCATTGGCCTGGGTTTCCTGTCGGCCCGCTGGGGCTGGATCCGGGCTGCAGCGGTCAAGGACTTGTCGAACCTGGTTTTCATGGTGCTCACGCCGGCGCTGCTGTTTCGCACCATGAGCACCGTGCAGGTGCAGGCACTGAACTTCGAGCCCGTCGCGGTGTATTTTCTGGCGGCCGGCCTGCTGTTCACGGCCGCGATGCTGTGCCATGGATTCAGCACGCTGGCGGCGGCGCGCGGACTGGCCTATACGTTCAGCAACACCATCATGATCGGCGTGCCGCTGGTTGGGCTGGCGTTTGGCGAGGCGGGGTTGGTGACCCTGTTCACGCTGATTTCCATGCATGCGCTGATCCTGCTGACCGCCGCCACGGTGGTGTTCGAACTGGCCGCCGCCCGCGAGAGTGCCCGCGCTGGCGGCCATGCGCAGCACTCGATGCTGCGCACCGTGGCGCAGGCGGTGCGCAACGGCATCGTGCACCCGGTGCCGCTCCCCATACTGGCCGGCCTGCTGTTTGCGCAAACCGGCCTGGCGGTGCCCGCCGTGGTCGACAAGCCGCTGCAGTTGCTGGGCCAGGCCCTGGGGCCGCTGGCGCTGCTGCTGGTGGGGGTCACGCTGGCCTTCAGCACCGTGGGCGCGTACTTCAAGGCCGCGCTGCGCATTGCACTGCTCAAGAACGTGCTGCACCCGGTGGTGCTGGCGGCCTGCGGCTGGGCACTGGGCCTGTCGCGCCTGCCGATGGCGGTGATGGTGGTGGCCGCAGCGCTGCCGGTTGGGGCGAACGTGTTCCTGTTCACCCAGCGCTATGGCGTGGCGGAGGACGAGGTCACGGCCAGCATCGCCGTGTCGACGGCGCTGGCCTTGGTTACGGTGCCGGTCGTGTTGTGGCTGGTGGCGCGCTGGCTGTAGCGACCACCGGCGCCAGCTTGTGCTGCAGGTGGCCCAGGGCGCGGCTGCTTTCCACGCCGATGCGGTGCACGACCTCGCTTTCTGGCACGCCCGCCTGCAGCCAGGTGACGAGGGCGGTGTTGCGCAGCACCTGCGGGCCGACGCGCTGCAGGGGCCATTGCTGGACGTCCGAGGGCAGGGCGGCGTGCGCTTCCTGGATCACCTTGGATGCCACATGGAACAGCGCGCGGATGGAGAGCGGTCCGCCCTTGCGCGAATGGAACAGCCAGCCCGAAAGCGAGGCGTCGTGGGCCAGCCGGTATTGGCGCCACGCCGACAGCGCTGCGGCCACCCGGTGCGACAGCGCCAACGTGCGCTGCTGCGCCTTGCGCGCACCTTCGATGCGCAGGAAGGCCGGGGGTACGGCCGATGCCGGCGCGAGCGGCCGGTGCTCTGCATCGAGCAGGCTGTCGTCCAACAGCGCGCGCACTTCCTCGGGGGCCAGCGCCAGTTCGTAGAGCAACAGCAGGATGGCGAGGTCGCGGGCACCCTGCAGGCTGTCCGCCGTGGGAAAGTGCGCCGGCAACCGCACCCACAGGGCAGGGGGCAGGCAATGGCCCAGTTGGTCCACGGCGCGCGGGCGCTCGGCCAGGCGCAGCAGGGCCACCGGATTGGTTGGCAGCCACCTTTGCTGCACGGCGAAGTCGTATATGCGGTCGAGCACACGCCAGTAGCGCCGGCGCGTGACTTCGCTGAGCGTGCGATCGGGCTGGTGGTGCGCTTTCTGGCCGGCGCGCACGCGCAGAAAGCGGGCGACATCCTCGACCCGCGCCTCGTGCCATTGGCGCAGTGCAGGCTGGGCAGCGCCGTGGGTGCTCTTGCGGCGGCCTGATGCGGGCTGCAGGCTTTCGAGCCAGGCATGCCAAATGGTTTCGTACACGCCCTGTGGCTCGGTGCTGAGGGCCTGGAACGGCTTTCCGCCTTCGCTTTCGAGCCAGCGGGCAAAAACCTGCGTGCCGTTGGGAAGTGGGTGCGTTGGAAGGTGTGCTTGCATGGATTGAATGTAACTTACATGGTTTAAATATCCACCACTCCGCACAAGCTCTTACCAAATTCACCCATTTGTTGATCAAGTCGGGTGTCAAGGAGCGAGCCGCTCGCGCACCCATTCCTGCCCGTTCTGCCGGTAGCGCAGGCGGTCGTGCAGGCGGCTTTTTCGCCCTTGCCAGAACTCCCAGCTGTCGGGTGTGAGGCGGTAGCCGCCCCAATGCGGAGGGCGCGGAGGATTCAGCAAGAACTGTGCTGCAAACTTGGTCGCATTGGCCACCAGCACGCTGCGCCCCGTGATCACCTGGCTTTGAGGACTGGCCCAGGCGCCAATGCGCGAATCGAGCGGGCGGCTGTGAAAGTACGCGTCGCTCTCGGCATCGCTGACCTTTTCCACCACGCCTTCGATGCGCACCACGCGTTCCAGCTCCACCCAATGGAACTGCAGCGCTGCATAGGGGTTGCCGGCCAGCTGCTGGCCCTTGCGGCTGCCGTAGTTGGTGTACCAGACGATGCCTTGCGCGTCGTAGCCTTTGATGAGCACCACGCGCGTGCTGGGGCGCAGGTCGCTGCCCACCGTGGCCACGGTCATGGCGTTTGGTTCGGGCACTTCGGCGGCCAGGGCTTCCTTGAGCCATTGGTCGAACTGCAGCACGGGATCGGCGTGCGATGCGCCCTCGTGCAGTTCGGCACGTTCATAGCTCTTGCGCAGATCGGCAATGGAGGAGGTCGGTCGGCTCATGCCCGCATTGTGCCCGGGCACAACCCCTTCGCCAGTGCTCGGGCAGCGCTACAGTTCAGCCATTCCCGCGCCCGTCTCAGCCCTGCCATGCCACAGACCGCTCTACCATCCATTGCCACGTCTTCCATTTCCACAGAGGCAGCGCTGCCCCACGTGCTGGTGCTGGCGTCGGGAAAAGGGGCCCGCTTTCGCGCCTCGGGCGGCGGCACGCCCAAGCTGCAGGCCTTGCTGGAGGGAAAACCGGTGCTGCAGCACACGCTCGATGCCGTGCGTGCCAGCGGATTGCCCTGGCGCTTGGAAGACGCAGGCCACCCGGGCATGGGCGACTCCATCGCCGCAGCGGTGCGCGCCACGGCATCGGCTGCGGGTTGGCTGGTTTTGCCGGGCGATCTGCCGCTCATCCAACCCGGGTCGTTGCGCGCCGTCGCCGCTGCGTTGCTGGGCTGTGCGGTCGCCGTGCCCGTGGTGGCGGGCCAGCGCGGCCACCCGGTCGGGTTTGCCGCGCAGTGCCTGCCAGACCTGCTGGCCCTCCACGGTGACACAGGCGCGGCCGCCGTGGTGCGCAAGTTCGCTGCCCAGGGGACCTTGCGTGAGGTGCTGTTGGAGGATGGGGGCGCGGTGACCGACATCGACACGCTCGATGACCTCGAACGCGCAGCGCAGCTGCTGCGCCGTGACGCGCGGGCCGCCCCGGTCATATTGCTGCCTTAACCCTCTGCTTAATGCGCAGCCTTGGAGCTTGGATGTCTGCCAGGGGCACCTTCAGTGCGAAAAGGCCAGCAAGCGCGCCAGCGCCCGGTCATGGATGCCCAACCGGCGCAAGCCTTCGTAGGTGGCATGCGCATACTCGTGTGTGGTGCCGTACCGGCCACGGGCTTCCCGAAAGATGCGGCGGTATTCGTTCTCGGGCAGGTTGCCGGTGTGGCTGGGGCTGTTGCGCGAGAGCGTGAACGCCAGGGCACGCACCTCGCCCGCGGGGGTCTGGCAGGGCAGCCAGCGCGGGTCGTACGCGGCCAGGGGCATTTCGCGCTGCCACAGCTGGGCCATGATCTGCGGCGCTTGCGCCCGCTCGACGCGAAACACCATGCCAAGGCAACTGCCGCCCGAGAGCATGCCAAACACGAGACCAGGGCAGTCGGGGGTGCCGCGGTTGATGCGGCTCCACATCTTGAGCGCCCGGTGCCAGCCATGTACACGGGCCTCGCGGCGCTCGGCATAGTCGAAATCGGTCCGCCAGATCAGCGAGGCGTAGCCGAAAATCCACAGATCGCTGCGTCCCCCCCAGGTCTTCAGTGCCTGCTCAAGCAAAGGCGCGGGATCGGGCAAAGGTGCGGTGCGCACGGTCATCGGCAATCTCCTGGACTCTACAATCGGCGGGTTTGTCAGATTCCCCATTGTTTACGGAGTTTCAAAGATGTCATTCAGCAGTTCCGACGACGACAGCCAACAGCGTTTTGCTCTGGGGTTCCTGTTCGCCTTGATTGCGCTGGTCGTGTCCACCGTGGTGGGTGTGACGGTGTACCAGCGTGCCATCGTGCGTGCCCCCGCATCGGACATGGTGGTGGTGGCCGATGCGCCTGCCATCGTGGTCGTGAACGAAGGCGAAGCCAGCGTGCGCGTGGAAGGCGGCGTGGTCAAGTTCTATTTCGCCTCCGGAAAGGCCGATCTGGCAGCCGGCGCGAACGAGGCGCTGGCCGCCGTGGTCAAGGGCGTTGCCCAAGGGCAGAAAGCGGTGGTGTCCGGGTTCCATGACGCCACGGGCGACGCAGCGTTGAATGCCGAGCTTTCCAAGCGCCGGGCCCTGGCCGTGCGCTCCGCCCTCGTGGCGCTGGGCGTTGCCGAGGACAAGATCGAACTGCGCAAACCGGAAGAGACCCAGGCCGACAGCGGCAATGCAGAGGCTCGGCGCGTGGAAGTGGTGCTGTCCGCGCCTTGACGTGCGACAGGCATTTGGTGCGATTTCCAAGCCCGGCGATGCCGGGCTTTTTTCATGCAGGCACAGGCAACAACTGCGGGGCGCGTCGGCACCGGTCAGGTGCTGCCGCGCACCACGAGCTCATAGCCCAGCGTCACGCAGCTAGATTGAACGGGCTCCCCTTCCATCAAACCCAGCAGCATGGCGGCGCCCGCACGGCCGACTTCGCCGCGTGGGGTGCGCACCGTGGTCAGTGGAGGCACCATCTGGTCGCTGCCCGCCAGGTCGTTGAATCCGGCGACTGCAATGCGTTGCGGCACGGCCACCTGCAAGCGGTTGGCGGCCAGGAGGCCGCCTTGGGCAATGTCGTCATTGCAGAAAAAGATGGCATCGATATCGGGCATGCGCCGCAGCATGTCCTCAAAAAGCCGTGCGCCCAGCGAGATGGACGAACGCTCCGGGCTCAGCAACTCCAGCGCCGGGTCGTACAGGCCTGCCTCGCGCAGGCAACGCCGGTAGCCATCGCCACGCTGCAGGGTGCGCGGATCCAGTTGCGCGGCACAAAAGGCGATGCGCCGACGCCCGCGGTCCAGCAGGTGGCGCGTGATGGCGGCGCCCGCATCCACCTGTGAAAATCCCACGCAGTGCACCCCCTCGGCACGGCTGGTTTCCATCAAATGGACACAGGGCACGCCGCTGTGCGCGATCAGTTGGCGCGCGGTCTCGCTGCGATCGAATCCCGTTACCAGCAGGCCGGCCGGCCGGTGGGGCAGGTAGGTGTTGAGCAGCAGCTCTTCTTCGGCGGCGTCATAGTGGGTGACCCCGATCAGGGGCCGATAACCGGCCGGAAAAAGCGTGCGGTGGACCGCCTCTAGCAAATCCACGAACAAGGTGTTGGATAGCAGAGGCACCAGAACCAGCACCTGGCTGCTGCGCTGCGAAGCAAGCGCGCGCGCGGCCGGGTCTGGCACATAGCCCAGGGCGTCCGCAGCCGCGCGCACGCGCTGGACCAGCACCGGGTCCACGCTGCGTTCACCGCGCAGCGCGCGCGACACGGTGATGGGGCTCACGCCTGCGTCACGGGCGACATCAGCCAGGGTAGTACGCCCGCTGGAGCGGCGAGGACGGCGAAGGGGTTCTGTCAAGGGTTTTCCTGAGTGACTGGGGCGCAATGGCGGACTAGGATAGCGCTATCCCGGCATCCGGTACAGCCCTTCGCGATGTATTCGGCCCCCCCGTGGGCCTGCTTCAGATGGGCTGGATCGATCCCATAAAAACCTTGCGGACCCTGTGCGGCATCTTGCATGACCGCATTTTTATTTTTTTGTATGGATAGCGCTATCTCACCCTTTCGTTTTCCGGCCCTGGTGGTCATGGGCGTTTCGGGCTGCGGCAAGTCCAGCGTGGGCGCATCGTGCGCCCGTGCGCTGGGCTGGAGACTGCACGAGGGCGATATCTACCATTCGCCCGAGAGCATCGCCAAGATGCGGGCAGGCACGCCGCTCACCGATACAGACCGCAGCGGCTGGCTCGACTGCCTGGCCAACCTGTTGGCCCGGACGCCGCCGGCAGGGCCTGGCGTGGTGCTCACGTGCTCTGCGCTGCGCCGCCGGTACCGCGACCGCCTGCGCCAGGCACTGCCTGGCCTGGGTTTCGTTTTCCTGCAGCTGGACTATGCGCAGGCACTGGCGCGGGTGCAGGCCCGGCCAGGGCATTTCTTTTCGCCCACCCTGGTGGCGGACCAGTTCGCGACCCTGGAATCGCCCGCGGACGAACCGTGCGTGCTGGCACTGGATGCGTTGCGGCCGGTGCCCGAACTGTCGGCGCAGGTGGTGGCATGGGCGCGTGGCACAGCGGCCAGCACCATGGCGGGAGGGGGCGCATGAGCACCGTGGAAATGCCCGCTACGCCAGTGGAGCCCACCAAAACGCTGCCGCAGCGTGTGGCCGAACTGGCCATGGTTGTTGCCCTCGGCGGCATGGTGATCGCCGTGTTCGTCAACGTGGTGCTGCGCTACGCGTTCGCCACCAGCATCGTGTCGTACGAAGAGATCTCGCGCCTGCTGTTCGTGTGGCTGGTGGCCATTGGCACCATCGTGGCCGCCTTTGAGGGCAAGCATTTGGGGTTCGATATGCTGACCTCGCGCCTGAAGGGGCCGGCGCGCAAGGCACTGTTCTGGGTCAGCCAACTGCTCGCGGGTGCGTGCATGGTGCTGTTGCTGATCGGCTCGTGGGAGCAGGTGCTGGCGGGTTGGAACAGCTACAGCACCGTGCTGGGCTACCCGCTGGCCCTGGGCGCTGCGGCCACCCTGGTGCTGTCGGTGGGCCTGCTGGTGGTGGGCGTGCTCGATCTGGTGCGCGGGCGCGCCAAAGCGCACGGCGACGAGCTGCACCTTGAGTAAGAACGCACCATGGTCGTGACCTTCATTTTCCTGGCCGTGCTGATTGGCGGCATGGTGATCGGCATGCCGATCGCCCAGTCGCTGGTGTTGACCGGCGTGGCGCTGATGTGGCACCTGGACTTCTTCGACTCCCAGCTGTTGGCGCAAAACCTGCAGGCGGGTTTCGACAACTTCCCGCTGCTGGCCGTGCCGTTCTTCATCCTGGCTGGCGAACTGATGAACGCCGGCGGCCTGTCGCGCCGCATCATCGACCTGGCTCGCGCGTTTGTCGGCCACATCCGCGGCGGCCTGGGATACGTAGCGATCGGCGCGGCGGTGCTGCTGGCGTCCATGAGCGGCTCGGCCATTGCCGACACTGCCGCCCTGGCCACCATTTTGCTGCCCATGATGCGCCAGCAGAACTACCCGCCGAGCTACAGCGCGGGCCTGCTGGCCTCGGGCGGCATCATCGCGCCCATCATTCCGCCATCGATGCCGTTCGTGATTTACGGCGTGACCACCAACACCTCGATCAGCAAGCTGTTCCTGGCCGGTGTGTTCCCGGGCTTGATGATGGGCTTCTTCCTGGTGTTCGCCTGGTGGTGGATCGCCCGCAGCCACCAGTTGGAGGCGATGGAGCGCGTGGCGTGGCCGCAGCGCCTGCGCGCCTTGCTGCACAGCTTCTGGGCCCTGATGATGCCGGTCATCATTCTGGGCGGCCTGCGCGGCGGCATCTTCACGCCCACCGAGGCCGCCGTGGTGGCGGCGGTCTACGCATTCCTGGTATCGATGTTCGTCTACCGCGAGCTGACCTGGAAGGGCGTCTACGGCGTCTTCCTGGCCGCCAGCAAGACGACGGCCGTGGTGATGTTCCTGTGCGGCGCCGCCACCGTGACGGCCTACATGATCACGCTGGCCGACCTGCCCAACATGCTCGCCGACAGTTTTTCGGGCGTCATGCACAACCCGGTCACTTTCATGGCGCTGATGATGCTGTTCCTGCTGGTGGTCGGCACCGCCATGGACCTCACGCCGACCATCCTGATCTTCGGCCCGGTGTGCGCGCCGCTGGCGGTCAAGGCGGGCATCGACCCGGTGTACTTCGGCTTCATGTTCATCTACGTGGGCTGCATTGGCCTCATCACGCCGCCCGTGGGCACGGTGCAGAACGTGGTCGCCGGGGTCGGGCGCATGCGCATGGAGACCGTCATCAAGGGCACCTCGCCGTTCCTCATCGCCTACGTGATGCTGGCGGTGCTGTTCGTGGTTTTCCCCGCCCTGGTGACGGCGCCGCTGCGCTGGATGCACTGATTTTTCCCGTTTTTTTTCCCTCACCCTTCCTCACTCAGGAGACAAGCATGCGCATCAAATTCGTTCTCGCCGGCCTCGTGGCCGCATTGGCCGCCGCCAGCGCCGTGCAGGCCCAGGACTTCAAACCGCGCATCGTGCGCTTTGGCTACGGGCTGGTGGAGCAGTCCAACCAGGGCCGCGCCGTGCGCCTGTTCGCCGAAGAGGTCGAAAAGGCCAGCGGCGGCAAGATGAAGGTGCGCGCCATCGGCAATGCCTCGCTGGGCTCGGACACGCAGATGCAGCAAGCCCTGATTGGCGGTGCGCAGGAGATGATGGTCGGCTCCACCGCCACGCTGGTCGGCATCGCGCCCGAAATGGCGGTCTGGGACACGCCGTTCCTGTTCAACAACACCAAGGAGGCCGACGCCGTGCTCGACGGCCCCGTGGGCGAGAAGATCAAGGCCACGCTGGAGCCCAAGGGCATGGTCGGCCTGGTCTACTGGGAAAATGGTTTCCGCAACCTGACCAACAACAAGCGCCCGGTCACCAAGCTGGAAGACATGAACGACATCAAGCTGCGCGTGATGCAGAACAACGTCTTCCTCGACAGCTTCAAGGCCCTGGGCGCCAACGCCGTGCCGCTGCCGTTCTCGGAGCTGTTCACCGCGCTCGAAACGCGCGCGGTAGACGGCCAGGAGAACCCGTTCAACACCGTGGTGTCGAGCAAGTTCTACGAGGTGCAGAAGTACCTCACGGTGACCAACCACGTCTACAGCCCCTGGATCGTCACAGTGAGCAAGAAGTGGTGGGATACGCTGAGCGCGGCCGAAAAGAAGGTGCTGCAGGACGCCGCCGTGAAGAGCCGCGACTTCGAGCGCAAGGACACGCGCGAGGAAGCCGTCAAGGCGCTGGCCGACCTCAAGGCCAAGGGCATGCAGATCAACGAGCTCCCCGCAGCCGAAGTCAACCGCATGCGCGAAAAGCTCGCCACCGTGAACACCGGCATCGCCAAGGGCGTGGGCCAGGGCACCTGGGACGCGGTGCAGGGTGCGCTCGTGCAGGTGCGCGCCAGCAAGTAAGCCACGCCCATCCCCCGCGCCCCATCGCCGGCCGCTCGCCCGGCTACGATGGGGCGTTGTTTTTGCTCCTTTGAAAGTCGGTACCGCATGACCCTCCATGGCACCGTCGCTGCCGTCACGCAGCGCATCCGCGAGCGCAGCGCCCCCGCGCGCGGCGCCTACCTTGAACGGCTCGATGCCCTCGCGCAGCGCCCGCCGGGCGCGCAGCGCCTGGGCTGCGCCAACGTCGCCCACGCCTTTGCCGGCCTGCCGGGCAACGACAAACTGCGCATCGTCGCCGAGCGTGCGCCCAATATCGGCATCGTCACGGCCTACAACGACGTGCTGTCGGCCCATGCGCCGCTGCAGCACTACCCCGACCTGATCAAGGACGAGGCACGCAAACACGGTGCCACCGCGCAGGTGGCGGGCGGCGTGCCCGCCATGTGCGACGGCGTCACGCAGGGCACGCCGGGCATGGAGCTCTCCCTGTTCAGCCGCGACGTGATCGCCATGGCCACGGCCGTGGCGCTGAGCCACGACGTGTTCGACGCGGCGCTGCTGCTGGGCGTGTGCGACAAGATCGTGCCGGGTCTGCTGATCGGCGCGCTGCATTTTGGTCACCTGCCGATGGTGTTCGTGCCCGCCGGGCCGATGACCACAGGGCTGTCGAACAACGCCAAGGCCCAGGTGCGCGAGCAGGCGGCCCAAGGCTTGGTCGGCCGCCCCGAACTGCTCGCAGCCGAGTCTGCCGCCTACCACAGCGAGGGCACCTGCACCTTCTACGGCACGGCCAACAGCAACCAGATGCTGCTCGAAGCGATGGGCCTGCATGTTCCCGGCACGGCCTTTTTCAACCCCGGCCAGGCGCTGCGCGCCGAGCTGACGCGCGAGGCCGCGCGCACGGCGCTGTCCATCACGCGCGCGCAGCAGTTCACGCCGATCGGCCGTCTGGTGGACGAGCGCGCCATCGTCAATGCCATGGTGGCCTTGCTGGCCACGGGTGGTTCGACCAACCACCTGATCCACTGGGTCGCGGTGGCGCGTTCGGCCGGCATCACCATCGACTGGAACGATTTCGCCGAGCTGTCCGCTGTGGTGCCTTTGCTGGCCCGTGTGTACCCCAATGGCAGTGCCGACGTGAACCAGTTCCAGGCCGCAGGCGGGCCCGGCTACGTGATCCGCGAACTGCTCGACGCCGGTTTCATGCACGCCGATGTGCTCACGGTGCGCCCCGGCGGCCTGCGCGAATACACGCGCGTGCCGCATGCCGTGCCCGGCGCCGAGCGCAGCGTGGGCTGGGCGGACAGCGGCGCCAGCGGCGACGACAGCATCCTGCGGCCGGCGTCGGCGCCGTTCAGCCCGACTGGCGGGCTCAAGCTGCTGCAGGGCAACCTGGGGCGCGCGGTGCTCAAGGTGTCGGCCGTGCCCGGCGACCGCCACACAATCGAAGCGCCCGCGCGCGTGTTCGAAAGCCAGGAGGGGTTGTTGGCGGCTTTCCAGTCCGGTGAGCTCGAGCGCCTGTGCACCGGCCACCCGGCCAACGGCCTGGTCTGCGTGGTGCGCTGGCAGGGCCCGCAGGCCAATGGCATGCCCGAGCTGCACAAGCTCACGCCGCCGCTGGCGGTGCTGCAGGGCAAGGGCTTGCGCGTGGCCTTGGTGACCGACGGCCGCATGAGCGGTGCCTCGGGCAAGGTGCCCGCCGCGATCCACGTTTCGCCCGAGGCGGCGGCCGGCGGTCCGCTCGCCAAAGTGCGCGACGGCGATCTGCTGCGCGTCGACGGCCACGCCGGCACGCTGGCCGCCCTGGTCGATGCGACCACCTGGGCCGCACGCAGTGCCGATGCGATGCCCGCTGCGCTGCAGCAATCGAACAACCTGGGCATGGGCCGCGAGCTGTTCGCGGGCTTTCGCCGCAACGCACTGGCCGCCGAGGAGGGCGCATGCACATGGCTGTGAAATCCCCGTTGGGCGCGCTCGACGTGGTGCGCGACGCGCCTGTCATCCCTGTCATCGTGCTTCATAACGCGAAGCACGCCGTGCCGATGGCGCGCGCACTGCTGGCCGGTGGCATCCGCATGCTCGAAGTGACGCTGCGCACGCCGGCCGCGCTGGCCTGTATCGAGGCGATTGCCCGCGATGTGCCTGAGGCCATGGTTGGTGCCGGCACCGTGCGCAGCGCCGACGACGCGCGCGCGGCCGCTGTGGCCGGTGCGCGTTTTCTGGTCAGCCCGGGCCTGACGGGCGCCGTGGCGCAGGCCAGCCGCGATGTGCAGCTGTCCCTGCTGCCCGGCGTGGCCACGGCCAGCGAGATCATGCAGGCCCGGGAGGAGGGCCTGCACGCGTTGAAATTCTTCCCCGCGCTGCAGGCCGGCGGCCGGGCCATGCTGCAGGCGTGGCAGGGGCCGTTTGGCGACGTGTGCTTTTGCCCCACGGGCGGCATCCATGCGGGCAATGCGGCCGAGTTTCTGGCGCTCAAGAACGTCGCCTGCATCGGCGGCTCGTGGCTGGTGCCGCAGGATGCGCTTGAGCAGGGCGACTGGGGCCGCATTACTGCCTTGGCACGCGCCGCCGCAGGACTGCTGATCTATAGAGACAGAAAGTGATTCAAACGCTTACAGTGCAAGCGCTGCTAGCTATCTATTAGATAGTAAAACTCGATTATGCAGGAACTGGATTGCTCCTTGCTCCTATTAGCTCTGTTCTACAAATATAAGTTTTTCACATGCCTTTTGTACCAGGGATTTAGGTTCTTTTGCACTATGTCCGAAGTGTTTCTCCAAGCTTAAGCTCAACAGCAATAGCATCAAATTTGGAGTGATCTGATGGAGATACAAGTAACGGGAATTGCGTTTCGGGCATTCACTTTGATTTCGCCACTTGGGCTTATAGCTTGCGGAGGCGGTGATGGGCCTGCCGCGTGCAATAACCCTAACCCTGCAATCTGTGCAGCAGTTGGGAGCGCGTCATCCGGTTCCACTGGAAGCAATAACGCTAATGCCAACCAAAATTCCGAATTACTTTTTACCACGGCGCCGGCTGCGATTACCCTCAGTGCAGGGACGAGCGTGACATACGGTGTGGGGGGTGGAAGTCCTCCTTACACAGCAACAAGCGGAAATATAAATGTTGGAAAGGCCACAATATCAGACCAAACTCTGTCGATCAGCGGCGTTGCTGCAGGTGAATCTCCCGTTGCAGTGGTCGATTCGCGCGGCAAGACGGTCACTATCAAGTTGACAGTTGCAGCGCAAGGCCAAGCAGGGAGAGCGTTGTCGATTGCCCCCGCTGCAATAACAGTCGGCAAATGCACCACGAATATTCCGTTTATTTTCAGCGGCGGCACCCCACCATACACAGTTTTTTCGAGCGCTAATTTCGATGTTCCTGTAAGTTCGCCATTGCCTTTGGATCCCTCTGTAGGCTCTTTCTACTTCAATGCCACGGTTCAATACAGGAAGGATCCTAAGAATGTGCCTGGGATTGCATTGTTTACTGATACGTTAACAGTACTGGACAGCCAGTCGCGGACCGCAACCGTTGATGTGACGACCCGAGTCTCCTCAGATGATCCTCCTTGTCCAGAGAATCCTCTGAAAGTTTTTCCGGAATCAGCCAATTTCAGGGAAAGCCAGGTGCGTATTTTTCAAATATCAGGTGGAACAGAGCCGACGGTCACGTTTTCGAATCCATCTGTCGCGAAATACATTCGGCTCAACGCCACCGAGTTTAATGTGCAAGCCAATAACCTACCCACAGGTACTACTGGAGCCACAACTTTGATGACGGTCACAACCAATGTCCTTAACGAAGCCGGCACAGCCGTTGGTCAGCAGAGGGCGAACGTTGTTATTACTGTGCTGCCGCAGCCATAACAGGATTTTTGTCCCACGGGCGGCTCCACGCGGGCAATGCGGCAGTGTTTTTAACGACGCCAGGGTCGGCGGCTCGTGGCTGGTGCCGCAGGATGCGCTGGAGCAGGGCGACTGGAGCCGCATCACTGCGCTCGCACAGGCCGTGATGGGTTTGCGTTAAATACCAGTCAAAAGTGGGTCTAGCACCTATGCATCAAGCGCTAGCAGCTATCAATTAAAGAGTACGAGTGAAGGGGCAGGTGCGCGGCTCAGCGCAGGCCGCCACCGCCAGCACCTTCGGCGCGCTGGATCAGCTCTATCTTGTAGCCGTCGGGGTCGGTCACAAAGGCGATCACCGTGCTGCCGCCCTTGACCGGCCCGGCCTCGCGCGTGACGTTGCCGCCGGCGGCCTTGATCTTCTCGCAGGCCGTGTACGCGTCGGGCACGCCCAGGGCGATGTGGCCGTAGGCGTTGCCGTGGTCGTAGCTCTCGGTGCCCCAGTTATAGGTCAGTTCGATCTCGGCCTGGCCGGGGTTGCCACCGTCAAAGCCCAAAAACGCGAGCGAGTACTTGTACTCGGGGTTCTCCGACTGGCGCAGCAGCTGCATGCCCAGCACCTGGGTATAGAAATCGATCGAGCGTTGCAGGTTGCCGACGCGCAGCATGGTGTGAAGGAATTTCATGGCCTCGATTGTGCCGGCAGATCGAAGACCAGGCATGTGGTGGTGGCGTGGGCGTACAGCATGCCGTCGGGGCCGACCAGGCGCGCCTCGGCCGTGGCCAGCTGGCGCCCGCAGTGGGCCACGCGGCCCTCGGCGCGCACGCGCTGCACCTGGGGCGTGAGCGCCTTGACCAGGTTCACACCGAGTTCGGCCGTGGTGTAGCCGCGGCCCGCTGGCATGCAGGTGTGCACGGCGCAACCCAGGGCGGAGTCGAGCAGGGTGGCAAACCAGCTGCCATGCACCGTTCCCATGGGGTTGAGGTGCGCGGCGCCGGGCGTGCCCTGGAAGATGGCGCGGCCGTGTTCCACCTCCACGATCAGAAAGTCCAGTGTCTGGGCAATGGCGGCATAGGGCAGTTCGCCGCGCAGCATCGCCTGCATTTGCTCCAGGCCGCTCATGTGGGCAATCTGCTCGCGCCGGGCAACGCCTGGACCCGGGCCCAGGTCCAGGCGCGCGAGGATTTCGCGCTCCTGCGCGAGCCAATCTTTGAGGTGGTTGTGCTGGGTCATGGGGTTCCTGTGCTGGGGTTGGGGGTTGCATTTAATATTGCATATGCAAGTATTGCAGATACAATCAAATCCATGCAAGCCGATGCTCCCATACCCGCCACCGATCGTTCCGCCTCCCCGCCGATGCCGCAGGGCTGCACCAACTTCAAGCTGCGCCAGCTGATGCGCCGGGTGGCGCAACACTACGACGCCGAGATGGCGCAGTGCGGGCTTAAGACCACGCAGTACTCGCTGCTGTCGCACGTGCTCAAGCTCGGGCCCATCCGGCCCAGCGACCTGGCGGCAGCGATGAAGATGGACGCTTCCACGCTCACGCGCAACCTGCGTCCCCTGGTGGAGGCGGGTTGGGTGGTGCTGGAGGCCGGCGCCGATGCGCGCAGCCGCCTCGTGCACATCACCGATGCGGGCAGCGACAAGCGCGCCGAGGCCCAGCGCTGCTGGAAGGTGGCACAACGGGCGCTGAACGACACCCTGGGTGTGGAACGCGTGGCGGCGCTGCATGCGCTGGCCGATGAGTCCCTGGCGCTGCTGGCGCCCACAGCGGAGCAGGAACATGGCGAAGACTGAGCGTGTGGGCGGGGCCGCGAGGTCCTGGGCCGTCTGGCTTGTGCTGCTGGCGGCGGCCGGCGCGTTTGCGCTCACCATGGGCGTGCGGCAGACCATGGGCTTGTTCCTGTCGGCGTTGAACACCTCGACCGGGCTGGGCGTGGGCAGCATCAGCCTGGCCTTTGCGCTGGGCCAGCTTTGGTGGGGGTTGACGCAGCCTTTTGCCGGCGCGGTGGCCGACCGCATCGGCACTGGGCGCGTGATCCTCCTGGGCGTGGTGCTGGTGGCAGTGGGCACGTTCATCACACCGCTGATGACCACGACGGCGGGCCTCGTCCTTGCCATTGGCATCCTGGCCGCCGGGGGCGCGGGCATGGCAGGGCCGTCGGTGCTCATGGCGGCCAGCGCGCGGCTAGTGCCACCGCACAAGCGCGGCCTGGCCACCGGCATCGTCAATGCGGGCGGCTCCTTCGGCCAGTTTGCAATGGCGCCCATCGCCATCGGCCTGACGGCAGCCGTGGGCTGGGCCAGCGCAATGCAGTGGCTGGGCGTGCTCGTGCTTCTGGCGCTGCCGGCGGTTTTCATACTGCGCGGCAATGCAAATGCGCTGGCGGCTCAGGCTGCAGCCGCCTCGGGGCAGAAGGCGCTGAGCGCCCGACAGGCCATTGCCCATGCGCTGGCCACGCCCAGCTACCGCTATCTGGCGGCGGGTTTTCTGGTGTGCGGCTTCCATGTGGCGTTTCTGGCCACGCACCTGCCGGGGGTGATTGCCGCCTGCGGGCTGGCACCCGAATTCGGCGGGTGGTCGCTGGCGCTGATCGGGCTGTTCAATATCGTCGGCAGCCTGGCCATGGGCTGGGCGGTGGGGCGCTGGCGCATGAAATCCCTGCTGTCGCTGCTGTACGCCACGCGCGCCATCGCCGTGCTGGCGTTTCTGCTCGCGCCCAAGACCGGGCCGGTGGTGCTGGTGTTTGCCGCCGTGATGGGCGTGACCTTCCTGTCCACCGTGCCGCCAACGGTGGGCCTGGTCGCCAAGATGTTTGGCACGGCCAACATGGCCATGCTGTTTGGCATCGTGATGCTGGCCCACCAGGTGGGAGGATTTTTTGGCGCTTACCTGGGCGGCAGCGTGTTCCAAGCCACGGGCAGCTACGACTGGGTCTGGTACATCGACATCGTGCTGGCCTTGGGCGCGGCGTTGGTCAACCTGCCGATCCGCGAAGCCCGCCTGGCGCGCCCCGCGCCTGCCGGGGCCTGAGCAAGGCGCTGCACCCATTTCGTCCTCCGTCCTTGTTGAAAGCGCTATTGCCATGACAGACCCGCTTGCTTCGCCCGCGCCCGCAGCATCCCGCCCACAGCAAAAGCCCGTCTACCTCGACGACCTCACCGTGGGCGACCAGTTCAAAAGTGGCGAACATGCCATGGACGCAGAACAGATCAAGGCCTTTGCCGCGCAGTTCGACCCGCAACCGTTCCACCTGGACGATGCGGCCGCGCGGGCCACGCTGTTTGGCGGCCTGGCCGCCAGCGGCTGGCACACGGCGGCCGTGACCATGCGCCTGCAGGTGACCAGCGGCCTGCCAATTGCGGGCGGCATCATCGGCGCGGGCGGCGAACTGAGCTGGCCCCAGGCCACACGCCCTACCGACGTACTGCATGTGGTGAGCGAGGTGGTGCAGATCCAGCCCTCCCGTTCCAAGCCGGACCGCGGCATGGTCACCGTGCGCAGCGAGACCCGTAACCAGCACGGCGAGGTGTTGCAGATATCCACCGTGCGCATCGTGGTCCCGCGCAAACCCCAGGGCACTGCCGCATGAGCACCGCACTCAACCCGCGCACCCGCATGCTGCTGGAGGCGCCGATTGCACCCACGCTGCTGCGGCTGGCCGCGCCCAATGTGCTCGTCATGCTGGCGCAGGCCGGGGTGGGTCTGATCGAGACCTACTTCGTCGGCAAGCTCGGCACCGATGCGCTGGCGGGCATGGCCCTGGTCTTTCCGGTCGTGATGCTGATGCAGATGACCTCGGCCGGCGCCATGGGCGGCGGCATTGCGTCCGCCATTGCGCGTGCCCTGGGCGCACGGCGGCGCGACGATGCCGATGCGCTGGTGCTGCACGCGCTGGCCATTGCGGCGGTGTTCGCGCTCGTTTTCACGGTGGCCGTGGTGGGGGGAGGGCGCTGGCTCTACACCCGCATGGGCGGCACGGGCGGGGCGCTCGATGCCGCGCTGGTCTATTCCAACTGGGTGTTTGCGGGCGCCTTTCTGGTCTGGCTGTTCAACACGCTCTCCGCCGTGATCCGGGGCACGGGCAATATGGCGGTGCCGGCCTATGTCACGGTGCTGGGTGCGTTCGTGCTGGTGCCGCTGTCGCCCCTGCTGATCTTTGGCTGGGGCCCGTTGCCTGGCCTGGGCATTGCGGGCGGCGCGATCGCGCTGATGGCGTATTACTTCCTTGGCAGCCTGGTGCTGGCGGGCTACCTGTGGTCTCCGCGCAGCCTGCTGCGGCCGTCGTTTGCGCAGATCCGCTTTCGCTGGGCTTTGTTCAAGGACATTCTGCGGGTCGGGCTGGTGGGCATGGTGTCCACGGTGGCCACCAATGTGACCATTGGCGTCACGACGGCCTTGGTGGGCGGCTTTGGCACGGCGGCCATTGCGGGCTATGGCACCGCATCGCGCCTTGAATACCTGCTGGTTCCGCTGGTGTTCGGCCTGGGCGCACCGCTGGTCGCGATGGTCGGCACCTGCATTGGCGCCGCCCAGCGCGAGCGCGCCCTGCGCGCCACCTGGATCGGCGCAGCCATGGCGTTCGCGATGGCGCAAGCCATCGGCCTGGGGGCCGCGGCTTTCCCGAATGCCTGGTTGTCGCTGTTCAACAGCGATCCGGCCATGCTCGAAGCCGGTGGCCAATACCTGCGCACGGTCGGGCCGACGTACGGCTTCTTCGGCCTGGGCCTGGTGCTGTACTTTGCCTCGCAAGGGGCAGGGCGCCTGCTCTGGCCCGTGCTGGGCAACACCGTGCGCCTGGCCGTGGCCGTGACCGGCGGGTGGCTGGCCCTGGGTTGGGGAGGGGGCTTGGCCGGAGTGTTTGCCGCGCAGGCTGTGGCGCTGGTGCTCTACGGGTTGGTCAATGCCTGGGCCATTGCGGGCGGCGCCTGGTTCGGCCCCGTGGGATGGCCGCGCAGCATGGCAGGCTTGCTCAAGCGTGCGCCGCAGCCATGATGGATTTTAAGAGCCAAAAGACGCTCTAGCGCCTATCCACCAAGCGCCAGAAGCTATCAATTCAATAGCTTGCGTTGGCTCAAACGGGTACGGTGTAGTTCAACGCCATGCGCCCGCCATCCACCGTGACGATCTCGCCGGTCACGTAGCTGGCGGCATCGCTGGCCAGCCAGGCCACCACATCGGCAATCTCGGCCGGTTCGCCTAGCCGTTTCATCGGCGTGCGGCTGAGGATCTTGTTTTTGGCGTCGTCGCTGGTCAGCACGGCCTTGGCAGCGAGTTCGGTGGCAATGGTGCCAGGCGCCACCGCATTCACGCGGATGTTCTTGTCGGCCAACGCCAATGCCATGGCGCGGGTGAGCTGGTTGACGCCGCCTTTGCTCACGTTGTAGCTGGCGATAGTAGGGATGGCCAGCACGCCATTGACGGAACTCATGTTGACGATGGCGCCCCCACCGGCCGCCGCCATGGCCCGCGCCACAGCCTGGCCCACAAGGAAGGCTCCCTTGAGATTGACGCGCAGCACGGCGTCAAAGTCCGCCTCGGTGACATCGAGAAAATCGGCCGCGCGGAAGATTCCTGCATTGTTCACCAGCACATCGATGCGCCCATAGGCTGCAAGGGTTTGGACCACCAGCGCATCCACTTGCGCCTTGTCGCCCACATCGCAGCGGACATACAGCGCACCCAGCTCCTGCGCGAGCGCCAGGCCGCGCACGCCGTCCACGTCGGCAATCACTAGCTTCGCGTCTTCAAGCGCAAACCGGCGCACGCAGGCCTCGCCAATGCCTTGCGCACCGCCTGTGATGATGCAAACGCGGCCCCCATGGCCAAAGTGGACGCTGGACGCTTGTGACAGTGCTGAAGGGGTAGTCATGCGCGCATGGTATCGCCAGTGTGGGCAATTTCTTCATTGCAGTGATGTTCGGAAGCTGCGCGCAGCCGGCAGTTCCAGACCCAGGTTGGCTAAAGCACTGCGCCAGCTGGACGCTCGCTCCGGGTCATGACGGCGCAGCCGCAGGCGTTGCTTCACTAGATACGATGTATA
>NZ_MWOM01000042.1:0-34973 GCF_012931925.1 Acidovorax sp. SRB_24 | reverse complement strand
CGGCCCGGCCCGGTGATGGCCAGCAGCAGCAGGCCGCCTGTGATGCTGGCGTTCTTGTAGAAATTAAGCAGGTTGACGTGCCGCTCCGGGCCTTGTAGCGTCCAGTAGCGGTGGCCGATCAGCGCCGTTGCCAGCGTGAACAGGGCCATCAGCAAGGCCAGCGGGCGCGTGAAGACGCCCAGCACCAGCGCGATGCCGACGCCAAACTCCATCACGACGGCCACCGCTGCGGACAGTGCCGGCGCCGGCGCGCCGACCGATGCCATGTACTCGGTGGTGCCCGGGAAGTCCGTCAGCTTCTCCCAGCCGGTGATCAGGAACAGTGACATCAGAAGAATGCGCCCCAGCAGGATCACGGGGTCGGCATTCGCGGCAAGAACGCTGGTCATAAAAGCCTCGCTTTCGCTCGTGGAACGCCTGTGCACCGAGGGTGGCGCGGGCGAGGTTTCAGTCTACGCCGCCCGCGCCTTGCGCGCTCCGGCCCCGTGCGGTGCCGCCGCCCGGCACAAAAATGAGGGCTGCCAGCGCTTGCCCCGCCAGCGTTTGCAGCTCTTTTGGCATGCAATTCGTGGTTTACCCCTAGGCCGCATGCAAGCCCGCGCTCAGCTTGCCGCGCCATCATGGCGTCTGCCGCCCGACGACCATGAAAATCGCCCTCCTCTCCGACATCCACGCCAACCGGCAGGCGTTCGACGCCTGCCTGGCGCACGCGCGGGCGCAAGGCGCGCAGCAGATCGCGCTGCTCGGCGACCTCGTGGGCTACGGCGCCGCGCCGCGCTATGTGGTGCAACAGGCCATGGCGCTGGCCGCCGAAGGCGCGCACCTGGTCGGCGGCAACCACGACGCGATGGCGGTGCGCCCGCCGGTGGCCGGCGAGCGCGGCGCCGGCTCGGTGGTGGTCCAGAGCGCCGACTGGACGCACGGGCAGCTCAGCGCCGAGGAGCGCGCCTTTCTCGCTGCCCTGCCGCTCACCGTCGAGGTCGGCAGCGTGCTGCTGGTGCATGCCAGCGCCGACGCGCCCGAGCGCTGGCGCTATGTGGACAACCCCGTCGTTGCCGCCGACTGCCTGCACGCGGCGCTGCAGCGCCCCGGCATCCACCACGTGTTCTGCGGCCACGTGCACCGGCAGATGCTGTACTACCGCGGCAGCGGCCACGGCCTGATGCGCTTCGTGCCCACGCCCGGCGTGGCCGTGCCGGTGCCGCCGCACCGGCCTTGGGTGGCCACCGTCGGCTCGGTGGGCCAGCCGCGCGACGGCGACCCGCGGGCCATGTATGCGCTGCTCGACACCGCCGCCTGGCGGTTGACCTTCGAGCGCGTGCCCTACGACCATGCAGGCGCGGCCGCCGCGATCCGCGCCACCGGCGCGCTGTCCGAATTCTTTGCCCAGCGCCTCGAGGTGGGACAGTGAAGCTGCTCGAACCCGGCACCGAGGTCGACGGCTTCACGGTGCTTGGCTGCGTGCATGCCGGCGGCATGGCGCACATCTACCGCGTCGAATACGCCGTGGGCCCGCCCAACCCGGGCTTTCCGCTGGCCATGAAGATCCCGCGCATGACGGCCGGCGACGGTGCCGAGACCATCGTCGGCTTCGAGGTCGAGCTGCAGATCCTGCGCACGCTCACGGGCCCGCATGTGCCGCGCTTCGTCGCGGCCGGCGACCTGGCGCGCCTGCCGTACCTGGTGATGGAGTATGTGGACGGCCCCACGCTGCAGCACTGGCTCGCTGCGCCCGCGCGGCCCAGCGTGGACACCATCGCCCGCCTGGGCGCGGCCATGGCGCACGCCGCACACAGCCTGCACCAGCAGGACGTCTGCCACCTCGACCTCAAACCCGGCAACGTGCTCTTCCCGCGCGAGGACCACGCCGTGCTGCTCGACTTCGGCCTGTCGTGCCACGCCCACTACCCCGACCTGCTGGCCGAGGAGCTGCGCCGCGCCGTGGGCTCGCCCGCGTGGATCGCGCCCGAGCAGGTGGTGGGCGTGCGCGGCGACCCGCGCAGCGACATCTTCGCGATCGGCGTGATGCTCTACGAGCTGGCCACGGGCGAGCTGCCGTTCGGCGCGCCGACCACGCAGGGCGGCCTGCGCCAGCGCCTGTGGATGTCGCCGGCGCCGCCGCGCCAGCACCGCCCCGAGCTGCCCGAGTGGCTGCAGGAAGTCATCCTGCGCTGCCTGGAGCCCGAGGCCGCGCAGCGCTACCCCTCGGCCGCGCTGCTGGCCTTCGACCTGGGTAACCCCGCGCAGGTCGCCCTCACCGAGCGCGGCCGGCGCACGCGCGGGCCGCGCCTGCGCACGCACCTGCGGCGCTGGCTCAAGGCTGCGGGCATGCACTACCAGGCGAGCCCCGTGCCGACGCGCCAGATCGAAGAGGTGCCCATCGTCATGGTCGCCGTGCCGCACGAGGACGTGAGCGACGCCACGCTGTATTCGCTGCGCCAGGCCGTCGCGCGCTCGCTGGGCATCCGCCCCGGGGCGCGGCTGGCCTGCGTGACCGTGATCTCGCCCGCGGCCAGCAGCGCCACCGACAGCGGGCGCAGCGAAACCGCCCTGCACCGCCAGCACCGCGCGCGCCTGCAGCGCTGGGCCGAGCCGCTGGGCCTGGCTGGCCACCATGTCAGCTACCACGTGCTCGAGGCGGGCGACGTGGCGCAGGCGCTGGTGCGCTACGCCGAGGGCAACCAGGTCAGCATGATGATCCTGGGCGCGGCCACGCACGGCCTGCAGATGCAGCGCTTCATCACCACCGTGCCGCTGCGCGTGGCGCGCGACGCCCCCTGCACCGTGATCCTGGTCAAGCAGCAGCTGCCGTTTGCGCAGCTGGCCCAGGCGCACTGAGGCCGCAGGCGCGGCACAGAAATCCATTTTTGATAGCACCCTGCGCTTTCCCAGCAAGCGTTGCAGGCCATTTTCAACCAGAAACACTGGCACCGGTGCGGCGCCAGCAGCGCCTGCGCAGGAGGGCGACAATGGCCCCATGCATTCCACCCCCGAAACCGCGGACCGGCACCCCTTTGCCAGCCTCACCCCCGACGCCGTGCTCGACGCGCTGGCCAGCGTCGGCCTCTATGGCGACGGCCGGCTGATGGCGCTGTCGTCCTACGAAAACCGCGTCTACCAGGTGTCGCTCGAGGACGGCGAGCGCGTCGTCGCCAAGTTCTACCGCCCCGGACGCTGGAGCGAGGCGCAGATTCTCGAAGAGCACGCCTTTTCCGCCGACCTGATGGCCGCCGAGGTGCCCGCCGTCGGGCCGCTGGTGCTGGGCGAGCGCACGCTGCACCCGCACGGCAGCTTCCAGTTCTCGGTCAGCCCCTGGCGCGGCGGGCGCCAGCCCGAGCTCGACGACTTCGAGGTGCTCGAATGGATCGGCCGCTTCCTCGCGCGCATCCACACCGTGGGCGCGGTGCGCCCCTTCGTCCACCGCCCGGCGCTCGACCTGCACAGCTTTGGCTCGGAGCCGCACGACTGGCTGCTGGCGCACGACCTGATTCCGCTGGACATGCAGTCGCGCTGGCGCAGCGCCTGCGAGCAGGCCCTGTCGCTGATCGGCGGCCACGCCCACCCCGAGCGCGGCGCGGGCCGCCTGCACCTCAAGGACGCCACCGTGCTGCGCCTGCACGGCGACTGCCACCCCGGCAACATCCTCTGGACGCCGCTCGACGAATGGGGGCGCGGCGGCCCGCACTTTGTCGACCTCGACGACGCGCGCATGGGCCCGGCGGTGCAGGACCTGTGGATGCTGCTGTCGGGCGACCGGCGCCAGCGCACGCACCAGCTCGGCGCGCTGATCGAGGGCTATGAACAGTTCCGCCCGTTCGACCGGCGCGAGCTGGCGCTGATCGAGCCGCTGCGCACGCTGCGCTTGATCCACTACAGCGCCTGGCTGGCGCGGCGCTGGCAAGACCCGATCTTTCCGATCAACTTTCCGTGGTTCGGCAGCAGCGACTACTGGAAGGGCCAGGTCGACATGCTGCACGAACAGATCGAAGCGATGCAGGAAGAGCCGCTGATGGCCTGAGGCCGGCAGTCCGCCGACCCGGCCGTTTACTGCGGCGACCCAACATGGTCCGGCACCACCACGCCGGGCCGCGCCGCCACCGGCGCACGCCGCGGGTCGTAGAGCACGGCCCCCGTGCCGACTCCGACGCCCGCCCGCACGGGGTCACCGCCCACCGGAACGCTGGCCCCCACGCCCACGGCGCCGCTGACCTGGCCGCCCGGGTGGACGCCCACCCCCACACCGACCGGCCCCACGCCGGTGCCCAGGCCGACCGAAGGGCCGCCCGCGCCGGCGCCCACCCCGACGGTGAACGGCCCCACCGGAATGCCCACGCCGACCCGCGCCGCGCCGCAGGCGCTCAGCAGGCCCACGGCCACCAGGCACAGGGCGGCAGCCGGCCCGCGGGCAGGCCCCGGGCGGCGCCAGGAACGCGCAGAGAAGGGAAAAAACCATGGCATCCGCCCATCATAAGCAGGCCGCAGAGCACCGGCGTGTTGCGATGCAACGGCCCTGGAGCGGCATGTTATATAATCACTCGTTCGATAAAGCCATGATTTCATAATGGCGCGCTATAAAACGACAGCCCAGTCCGCGCGCCGCCTCTTTGAATGGCCTTTGCGCCCCGCGCCGGTTTCTCTCACTGACCGGCCACCAAAAGTTTCGCGCTGGCACGTGCGACTTTTTTCAGGTGCTCTCCGGCCCCCTGCGTCAGGGTGGAACCCCGGATCGATCCACCCGGCCCTTCCCACGGGCCATTTCTCTTGCCTTTTGATTGATGCCGCGCTATCGCCCGGCCCCCGTACCATGATGACCCACTCCCCCGCCAACACGACCGTTGGCAAATACCTCGTGTCCCCGCTGACCAAGCGGCTCGACGACGGCCGCTTTGCCGCCTCCGTCTCGATCCGCTCGGGCTCGGGCAGCGGCACGCACGACCGCGTGCTGCGCCTGGCGTCGGTGTTTGCCGATCCCGCCGCCGCAGCGCACTACGCCACCAGCGAAGGCCTGCGCTGGATCCAGCACCGCCACGCCCCGGCCAGCGCCTGCGCGGCCTGAGCGCCCGGCGCGGCGGCGCCGTTGACCACCAAAGCCCCGGCAGTGCGCGCACCGCCGGGGCTTTTCTTTTTTGATAGCTGCACGCGCTAGTGCCGCAAGGGTTGGAGGCGGATTTCACCTCCCATCCGCCACGGCTGAAGGCGCGGTTCCTGGGCAGCGCGCGGCACGGGGGCGCTGGTGGGCGCCGAGGGCCACGCTCTACCGCCGCTCAAATCTGCACCCGCGTGCCCAGTTCGATCACGCTGTTGTGCGGGATGTTGAAAAACTCCACGGCACGCCCCGCATTGCGCGACATGGCCTCTAACAGGCACCCGCGCCAGCGGCGGCATGGAACGGCGCGGGTGCCTCGCCTTCGCGGGCGGCCTGCGGCGCGCCATGGCACAGCAGTTCGCCCGCCAGGAGCGTGGTGTCGCGTGGCACGACCGGAAGCGGGTCGGGCGCCCCATCGGGGCGCACGAACACCGCGCAGGGCATTCCGAGGTGCTCGGACAGCCAGTGCGCGGCGACCTGCGCCACGGCCTGCAGCCCCTGACTGTCCGCCAGTTGCTCGCTGAGCGCATGCAGTTCATGGGCCTAGCGCGCGCTGCTCGGCCTGCGCACGGCGCGCATGCAAGCTGGCGACCAGGGCGTTGATGCCCAGCGAGACCGCCAGCAAGATGACCAGCGCCAGCATGTATTCCGGGGTGGCGATCTCGAAACTGTGGCGGGGCGGCACGAAAAAATAATTCAGTGCCGAGACGCTGGCCACCGACGTGAGCACCGCAGCCCAGCGTGCCAGCAGGGCTGCGGTGGCCACCACGGCGATCAGGTACACCAGCGCCAGCACCGCCACCGACATGCGCGTATCGAGCCAGGCACAAGCCAGCGTGGCCGCGGCCGTGGCGCAGCCGGCCAGCGCCATCTGCGCGGCGGCAGTGCGTGCGCCCGGGGGTGCGGGGACAGGACCGGGCTGGCGGGTGTCGTGGCGGGGTGCGGCAGACATCAGCGCATCGTATCGCCCGGCCCGCGCGCGCGGAACCCGTTCGCAGTGTCCTGGGCAGCCCTGCGCACCCCCCAAAAGAAACCCCGGCAGTGCAGGCACCCCGGGGTTTTGCTTGAGAACGATGGTTTTTATCGCTGCAAATGCTTATGCATCATGCGCTGGACGCCATTTTCAACCCACATCACACCAGCAGCGCGTTCACCCGCCGCACGTAGGCCGCCGGGTCCTCGGGCAGGCCGCCTTCGGCCAGCAGGGCCTGGTCGAACAGGATGTGGGCCAGGTCGTTGAAATGCACGCTGCCGTCGAGCTTCTTGACCAGCGCATGCTCGGGGTTCACCTCGAGCACGGGCTTGGACTCGGGCGCCTGCTGGCCGGCCTGCTTGAGCATGCGCGCGAGCTGCGTGCTCATGCCGTCTTCCTGCACCACCAGACAGGCGGGCGAGTCGACCAAGCGCGAGGTCACGCGCACGTCTTCGGCCTTGTCCTTGAGCGCTTCCTTGAGCTTGGCGAGCAGCGGCTTGAAGGCTTCGGCGGCCTCTTCGGCAGCCTTCTTCTCGGCCTCGTCCTGCAGCTTGCCCAGGTCGACCGCGCCCTTGGCCACGGACTGCAGCGGCGTGCCGTCGAAGTCCTGCAGGTAGTTCAGCGTCCACTCGTCAACGCGGTCGGTCATCAGCAGCACCTCGATGCCCTTTTTCTTGAACACTTCGAGCTGCGGGCTGTTCTTGGCGGCCGCCAGGGTGTCGGCGGTGATGTAGTAGATGGCGTCCTGGCCGTCCTTCATGCGCGCCTTGTAATCGGCAAACGACACACTCGCCGTGTCGCTCATGGTGCTGGCAAAGCGCAGCAGCTTGGCCAGGCGCTCGCGGTTGGCAAAGTCCTCGCCCAAGCCTTCCTTGAGCACGGCGCCGAACTCGGCGTAGAACTGGCTGTACTTGCCTTCCTTGGCCTTGTCGTCGGCATCGACCACGTCGGTCACGGCGTCCGAGCCTTCCACGGGGGCCTCGTGCTTGTCGTGCTTGGCCAGGTCTTCCAGCATCGAGAGCACGCGCTTGGTCGAACCCTCGCGGATCGCCTTGACGTCGCGGCTTTCCTGCAGCAGCTCGCGGCTGACGTTGAGCGGCAGGTCGCTCGAATCGATCACGCCCTTGACGAAGCGCAGGTAGCTGGGCATCAGCGCCTCGGCGTCGTCCATGATGAAGACGCGCTTGACGTAGAGCTTGATGCCGGCCTTCTTGTCGCGGTTCCACAGGTCGAACGGCGCCTTGGCCGGGATGTAGAGCAGCTGCGTGTATTCGGTGTTGCCCTCGACGCGGTTGTGTGCCCAGGTCAGCGGGTTCTCGAAGTCGTGCGAGATGGTCCTGTAGAACTCCTGATACTGCTCGTCGCTGATGTCGCGCTTGGGCCGCGTCCACAGCGCGCTGGCCTTGTTCACCGGCTCCCACTCGCCGGTCTTGACCATCGCGCCGGGCTGGCGGCCGCCGGCCTCGTCCGACGGGTTGATGAGCTCGCCGTCCTTCCACTCTTCCTTCTCCATCAGGATGGGCAGGCTGATGTGGTCCGAGTACTTGGCGATGACGCTCTTGAGCTTCCAGGCGTTCAGGTACTCCTCGGCATCGGCGCGCAGGTGCAGGATCACGCTGGTGCCGCGCGCGGCGCGCGTGATGGTCTCGACCTCGAAGTCGCCCGTGCCGCCGCTCGTCCAGCGCACGCCCTCTTCGGCCGGCAGGCCGGCGCGGCGCGACTCGACGGTGATCTTGTCGGCGACGATGAAGCCCGAGTAGAAGCCCACGCCGAATTGGCCGATCAGCTGCGCGTCCTGCTTCTGGTCGCCCGTGAGCTGGCCCATGAAATCCTTGGTGCCGCTCTTGGCGATCGTGCCCAGGTGGTCGATGGCCTCCTGCGTGCTCATGCCGATGCCGTTGTCGGTGATGGTCAGCGTTTTGGCACCCGGGTCGAACGACACCCGCACTTCGAGGTTGGGCGCGTCTTCGTACAGCTCGGGGCGGTTCAGCGCCTCAAAGCGCAGTTTGTCGCAGGCGTCCGAGGCGTTGGAGACCAGCTCGCGCAGGAAGATCTCGGGGTGGGAATACAGCGAGTGCGTGACCAGGTGCAGCAGCTGGGCCACTTCGGCCTGGAAGGAGAGCGTGGTCTTGGTCGTTGTCATGGATGGATAAACAAAGAAAGGGAATAAAAGGTGAGCGCACAAGGCGCACCGCAGGGGCAGATGGGGTGTCCAGCCAGCGCTTCAAGGTCCCGCGCTGCGCCCAGCGGCAATGACCGGTCCACGCACTGCCTTGTGCCGGGATCCAAACCTTACTACGATGGGCCTCCCACCACAGCGCTTCAGGAGCATTCAGCATGAATCTCTCACTCAAGGCATTGCTGGCCACGGCCAGCCTGTTCGGCGCACTGGGGGCCCAGGGCCAGCCCCTGCCGGCCGACGCACCGGCGGGCACCACGGTCCAGTGCAAGGACGGCAGCTATGCGTCGCCCGCCCAGAAGACCGGGGCTTGCAAGGGCCACAAGGGAATCCAGACCTGGTATGGCGCAGCCCCTGCCGCCGCCGCGGCCGGCAAGGCCGCAGCAGTGGAAACGCAATCGTCGGCGGTCAACAAGACCGGCGTGGCGCCCGCCACCGGCGCCCCCACCAAGGCCCCGGGCGCTCCCGACCGGCAGGACATGGCGGCCGCTCCCGGCGGCGGCCCGGGCAAGGTTTGGGTCAATAAAGACACCAAGGTCTACCACTGCCAGGGCGACCGCTACTACGGCAAGACCAAGCAGGGCGAGTACATGAGCGAGGCCGACGCCAAGGCCAAGGGCATGCACGCGGCGCGCAACAAGGCCTGCGCCGCCTAGGCACGCCCCCGCACGCCGAGCGGGTGCGGGACGCTCAGAACTGTTCGCCCGGGGCCAGGTAGCGCCACTGCCCGACGGGCAGGTTGCCCAGCACCACGCGGCCCATGCGGATGCGCTTGAGGCCCACCACCTTCAGGCCGACCTGCTCGCACATGCGGCGGATCTGGCGTTTCTTGCCCTCGACCAGCACGAAGCGCAGCTGCTCGGGGTTTTGCCACTCGACCTTGGCGGGCTTGAGCGGCTGGCCGTCCAGGCTCAGGCCGTGGCGCAGGCGCTCGAGCAGCGCGGGCGGAAACACCGCCTGCACGTTGGTGCTGACCGGGTCGCGCTCGTCGATTTCCTGCAGCGGTGCGCTGCGCTCGTCGGGGTGCCGCGCCTGCGCCTGGCCCGGCCCCTGGTAGACCACGCGCACCAGGTATTCCTTGTCCAGCGTCGAGTCCTCGCCGATCAGCTGGCGCGCCACGCGGCCGTCCTGCGTCAGCACCAGGAGGCCCACCGAATCGATGTCCAGCCGCCCGGCCGGCGCCAGCCCGCGCAGGTGCGGCGGCGAAAAGCGCAGGCCGCTCGGGTCGTCGCGCCAGTGCGTGCGCGGGTTGATCAGCGCGACGGCCGGCGTGTGGCCGTCCTCGGCCTGGCCGCTCACATAGCCCATCGGCTTGTTGAGCAGGATGGTGACCCGGTTGTCCTGGTGGCGCTGCGCTGCGCGCTCGACCGTGACCTTGTCCTGCGGCGTGACCTTGACGCCCATCTCGGCCACCTGGCCATTGACATAGACCCAGCCGTGCGCGATCCAGTCGTCGGCCTCGCGGCGCGAGCACAGGCCCAGTTCGGCCAGGCGCTTGTTCAGGCGCACTGCGCCCTCGGCGCTGGCGCTCGCGGGCGCCGCGGGGCGCGCAGCCGCGGCCGGGCGCGCGGCGGGGCGCTGCGCTGTCGGCGGCGCCTGGGGCGCCAGCACCGGCCGGCGCAGCAATGGGCGGCCCGGCGCCGCCGCGGGAGCGGCCGGGACGGCAGGGGCGGGGGCGGCAGGCCCGGCGGGCGGACGTTGGGCAGAAGTCATGGACTATGAAATAAATAGCTGAAAGCGCAGACTGGATAAGGGCCAGACCCCGATTTCATGAATAAATGGGCGCCCCTAGGCACAGGGGTGCGGGCCTCAGGCCGCTGGCCGGTGCCCGGCCAGGAAAAGCGTCCACCGGCGGGGCCCGCGGACATGGTAGCCCTGCGTCCCGTCGCCCGCCAGGGTGCGCAGCTGCACCCGCACGGCGGCATGGTCGACGCCTGCGGCGGCGGCGCTGAACCCCAGATTGTGCGCGAGGTCGATCGCCGGGCGCGCGCGGGGGTATCGTCCGCGCCGGTGGGCATGCCGAACACGAGGGGCCTGTCGATCTGGAGCCCACCGACCGGCAGGCGCGCGGGCGGCGGCTCGGGCAGGGCGAGGCTGCGCAGGGCCCTGGGCCGGGCCCTGGCAGCCGCCCTGTCCGCGTGCCCGACCGCGGCACAGCGCTCTTGTTTATGTAGCTGTTTGCGCAGTATGCATCAGTGTTTCAGGCCTTTTTGACCTGAAAATCCCGCGAGCGCAGGGCCTCCAGGTCGAGCACCCGCAGGCCGCCGTACTCGACGCGGATCGCGCCCTGCGCGTCGAGCGCCGCCAGGGCCTCGTTGACGCGCTGGCGCGACAGGCCGACCAGGTAGGCCAGTTCCTGCTGCGTGATGCGCAGCACATCGCCCACGCCGGGGTAGAGCACGGGGTGGAACAGCGCCGCGAGGCTGCGCGCCACGCGCACGTCGGGGTTGGTGATGCGGTCGATCTCGCGCGCGGAGATGAACTGGCCCAGGCGCTCGTTGAGCTGGTGCATGACGAAGCGGTTGAACGCAATCGAATGGTCGAGCAGCCAGTGGAAGGTGTCGATGTGCAGGCCCGCCACCACGCTCTTGCGCAGCGCCTGCACGTTGTAGCGGTAGGGCTCGCGCTTGACGACGGTTCCCTCGCCAAACCAGCCCCCCGGCGGCAGGCCGGCAAAGGTCATGGTGCTGCCTTCGGCGTTGTCGTTGCTCATCTTGAGCAGGCCCTCGACCACGCCGAACCAGTAGGTCACGGGCCGCCCGACCCGGCAGACGTAGTCGCCCGGCAGCGCGTCGCCCACCAGCAGCGCCGCGAGTGCGCGCTCGCGCTCGTGCGGCTGCAGCGGCGCCCACCAGGGGATGCCCTCGATCTCTTCGGCGGTGGGGGGGCGGCGGCGCTGGTGCAGCGTCAGGTCCTGGCTCATGGCGTGTGCAAAACAAAAAAGGGGCGCAGGGTGGTGCGGCGGCAGGCCGCATTGTCGGCACGAAGCCAGGGCCGTGCCCGGCGTGTTCGCACCGCACCCGGCCGCAGGCCCAGGGTTTCACCTTCCGGGGCTTACCCCTAAATTGTCGTCGTGTGGACAAGATAACGTCAAAGCCAAACCTACTATCGGCGTTCACCAGCCCGCGTGGTGCACGCCGCAGCCCCCGCCGCGCCCGCCCTTGAACACCTGAGGACACGGAATGACCACCACGTTCCCGCAACTGCTGCTCCAGCACGCTGCCGAGCGCCCCGGCGCCGCGGCGCTGCGCGAAAAAGAATACGGCATCTGGCAGACCCACACCTGGGCCCAACTGGCCACCCTGGTCGAACAGGTGGCGGCCGGCCTGCACCTGGCGGGGCTGCGCCGCGGCGAACACCTGGTTGTGATCGGCGCCAACCGCCCGCGCCTGTACGCCACCATGCTGGCGGCGCAGGCCGTCGGCGCCATTCCCGTGCCGCTGTACCAGGACGCCGTGGCCGCGGAGTGCATCTTCCCGCTCAACAACGCCGAGGTCCGCTTCTGCGTGGTCGAAGACCAGGAGCAGGTCGACAAACTGCTGGAGATCCGCGCGCAGTGCCCGGCCATCGCGCACATCTACTACGACGATCCGCGCGGCCTGCGCAGCTACAGCGAGCCGGGCCTGGCCTCGTACGAGGCGCTGATCGAAGCCGGAAGCGCCTTCGTGCACCAGCACCCGCAGTGGCTGCGCACGGAAGTCACCCAGATCGAGAGCGGCGACGTGGCGGCGATGTTCTTCACCTCGGGCACCACCGGCAACCCCAAGGGCGTGGTGCACACGCACGCCACGCTGATCGACCGCGCCAGCGCCGGTGCCGAGTTCGACAAACTCACCAGCGCCGAGGAGGTGCTGGCCTATCTGCCGCCGGCCTGGATCGGGCAGAACATCTTCAGCTACGCGCAGTGGCTGGTCTGCGGCTACGTCGTCAACTGCCCCGAGTCGGCCGCCACCGTGACCATCGACCTCAAGGAGGTGGGCCCGACCTACTACTTCGCGCCGCCGCGCATCTTCGAAGGCCTGCTGACCAGCGTGATGATCCGCATGGAGGACGCCGGCCGCCTCAAGCGCGCGATGTTCTCGGCCTGCATGGCGCTGGCCAAGCGCGTCGGTCCGGCGCTGATGGACGGCGAGCCGGTCGGCCCGCTCGACCGCGCCCGGTACGCGCTGGGCAACCTGCTGGTCTACGGCCCGCTGCGCAACAACCTGGGGTTTTCGCGCGTGCGCGTCGCCTACACGGCGGGCGAGGCCATCGGCCCCGACCTGTTCAGCTTCTACCGCTCGATCGGCATCAACTTGAAGCAGCTCTACGGCTCGACCGAGACCGCCGTGTTCGTCTGCCTGCAGCCCGACAACCAGGCGCGCGCCGACACCGTGGGCGTGCCGATCCGCGGCGTGGAAATCAAGGTGGCCGAGAACGGCGAGATCCTCGTCAAGTCGGCGGGCCTGCTCAAGGAGTACTACAAGAACCCCGCGGCCACGGCCGAGGTGCTGACAGCCGACGGCTGGTACCACACCAGCGATGCCGGCTTCCTCGACGCGCACGGCCACCTGAAGATCATCGACCGCGTCAAGGACGTCGGGCGCCTCAAGGGCGGCGCGAACGACGGCGCCATGTTCGCGCCCAAGTACGTCGAGAACAAGCTCAAGTTCTTTCCGCACATCAAGGAGGTGGTGGCCTACGGCGACGGCCGCGAAAAGGTCTGCGCCTTCATCAACATCGACTTCGACGCCGTGGGCAACTGGGCCGAGCGCCGCAACCTGCCCTATGCCGGCTACACCGACCTGGCGCAGAAACCCGAGGTCTACCAGCTGATCCAGGAATGCGTGGAGCAGGTCAACGCCGACCTCGCGGGCGACGCGCTGCTGGCCGGCAGCCAGGTCAGCCGCTTCCTGGTGCTGCACAAAGAGCTCGACGCCGACGACGGCGAGCTCACGCGCACCAACAAGGTGCGCCGCGGCTTCATCGCCGACCGCTACAGCGCGCTCGTCGATGCGCTGTACGCGGGGCGCACCGAGCAGTACATCGAGACCCAGGTCAAGTTCGAGGACGGCCGCACCGGCAGCGTCAGCGCCACGCTGCGCATCTCGGACGCCAAAACGTATCCCAGCATGCGGAGCGCCGCATGAAACCCGCTCTCCACCCGCCCGAGAAGCCACACGCCATGACCACCAAGAAGATTGGCGACGTCATCCTCGACGTCAAGAACCTCAGCCTGCGCTTTGGCGGCGTCAAGGCGCTGACCGACATTTCGTTCGACGTGCGCGAGCACGAGATCCGCTCAATCATCGGCCCCAACGGCGCGGGCAAGAGCTCCATGCTCAACTGCATCAACGGCGTCTACACGCCGTCCGAAGGCTCGATCACCTTCCGCGGCAAGACCTTTGCCCAGATGAGCTCGCGCCAGGTGGCCGAGATGGGCGTGGCGCGCACCTTCCAGAACCTGGCGCTGTTCAAGGGCATGAGCGTGATCGACAACATCATGACCGGTCGCAACCTGAAGATCCGCAGCAACATCCTGCTGCAGGCGCTGCGCATCGGCCCCGCCGAGCGCGAGGAAATCCGACACCGCGAGTTCGTCGAGCACATCATCGACTTCCTCGAAATCCAGGCGTTCCGCAAGACGCCCGTCGGCCAGCTGCCCTACGGCCTGCAAAAACGCGTCGACCTGGGCCGCGCCCTGGCCATGGAGCCGCAGGTGCTGCTGCTCGACGAGCCCATGGCCGGCATGAACGTCGAAGAAAAGCAGGACATGTGCCGTTTCATCCTCGACGTGAACGACGAATTCGGCACCACCATCGTGCTGATCGAGCACGACATGGGGGTGGTGATGGACATCTCGGACCGCGTGGTCGTGCTCGACTACGGCAAGAAGATCGGCGACGGCGCACCCGACGAGGTGCGCGCCAACGAAGACGTCATCACGGCCTATCTGGGCACGTCGCACTAAGGACCACACCATGGGCTTTTTTCTCGAAACCCTTTTCGGCGGCCTGATGGCGGGCATGCTGTATTCGCTGATCGCCTTGGGCTTCGTGCTCATCTACAAGGCCTCGGGCGTGTTCAACTTCGCGCAGGGCTCGATGGTGCTGTTCGCGGCCCTGGCGATGGCGCGCTTTGCGGAGTGGATTCCGCAGTGGCTGGGCTTTGACAGCCTGCTGCTGGCCAACCTGCTGGCGTTCATTGCGGCGATGCTGGCGATGGTCGTCGTGGCCTGGCTGATCGAGCGGCTGGCCCTGCGCGGCCTGGTCAACCAGGAGGGCATCACGCTGCTGATGGCGACCCTGGGCATCGGCTACTTCCTCGACGGCTCGGGCCAGCTGCTGTTTGGCAGCGCCACCTACAAGATCGACATCGGCATGCCCAAGGACCCGATGATCGTGCTCGAGAACCTGTTCGAAGGCGGCCTGCTGCTGAACAAGGAAGACCTGATCGCCGCCCTGATCTCTGCCGTGCTGGTGACGCTGCTGACGGTCTTCTTCCAGAAGACCCGCACCGGGCGTGCCCTGCGCGCCGTGGCGGACGACCACCAGGCGGCGCAGTCCATCGGCATTCCGCTGGCGCGCATCTGGGTCGTGGTCTGGTCCATCGGCGGCATCGTCGCGCTGGTCGCCGGGATCATCTGGGGCTCCAAGCTGGGCGTGCAGTACTCGATCTCGCTGGTCGCGCTCAAGGCCTTTCCGGTGGTGATCCTGGGCGGCCTCACCTCGGTGCCGGGCGCGATCCTGGGCGGGCTGGTCATCGGCGTGGGCGAGAAGCTCTCCGAAATCTACCTGGGCCCGTTCGTGGGCGGCGGCATCGAGAACTGGTTCGCCTACGTGCTGGCGCTGGCCGTGCTGCTGGTGCGGCCCCAGGGCCTGTTCGGCGACAAGATCATCGACAGAGTCTGAATTTTGCGGGACGGATCAAGATTTGCGCAGCGAATTTGCTCGGTCCCCAACTGATTAAGGGCATCCATGTTTTACCGAGAAAATGGCCAGTTCAAGAGCAGCTACCGCGCCGACGCCGCGCTGTTCCCCGTCGCGCAGGACCGCTGGGCCCTGCTGGCGCTCGCCGCCATCGCGTTCATCGCCGTGCCGCTGGTGACCAGCGACTACGCGTTCCGCGCCGTCATCATTCCGTTCCTGATCCTCTCGCTGGCGGCGATCGGGCTCAACATCCTGGTCGGCTACTGCGGCCAGATTTCGCTCGGCACCGGCGCCTTCATGGCGGTGGGCGCGTATGCGGCCTACAACCTGCAGGTGCGCATCGACGGCATGCCGCTGCTGCTGGCGCTGATTGGCGGCGGCCTGTGCGCCACGGTGGCGGGCGTGCTGTTCGGCATTCCCAGCCTGCGCATCCGCGGTCTGTACCTGGCGGTGGCCACGCTGGCCGCGCAGTTCTTCATGGACTGGTTCACCAACCGCGTGAAATGGGTCACCAACGACTCGTCCTCCGGCTCGGTCAGCGTCGGCTCGCTGAGCATCGCGGGCTTCAGCTTTGACACGCCGGCGCAGAAGTACCTGTTGTGCCTGAGCTTCGTCGTCGTGTTCGGCCTGCTGGCCAAGAACCTGGTGCGCGGCGCCATTGGCCGCGAATGGATGGCCATGCGCGACATGGACGTGGCCGCCAGCGTGATCGGCATCCGGCCCGTGAACGCCAAGCTCACGGCGTTCGCCGTCAGCAGCTTCATCGTCGGCGTGGCCGGCGCGCTGTGGGGCTTCGTGCACCTGGGCTCGTGGGAGCCGGCGGCCTTTGGCATCGACAAGTCGCTGCAGCTGCTGTTCATGATCATCATCGGCGGCCTGGGCTCGATCGCCGGCAGCTTCTTTGGCGCCGCCTTCATCGTGCTGCTGCCGCTGTTCCTCAACTACGTGCCGCACTGGCTGGGCATCCCGCTGTCGACGGCCACGGCCTCGCACCTGGAGCACATGATCTTCGGCGCGCTGATCGTGTTCTTCCTCATCGTCGAGCCGCACGGCCTGGCGCGCCTGTGGTCCACGGCGCGGCAGAAGCTGCGGCTCTGGCCTTTCCCGCACTGAGCGCCTGCACCCCTGTTTTTCCCGTAGACCCAAGCAACCACCATAAAGGAGACAAGCCATGCAACTGAAAAAAATCGCCATTGCCGCCGCCGTCGCGGCCACGGGGCTTTCGAGCCTGGTCACATCCACGCTGGCGCAAGCCCAGGCGGCCGAGCAGTTCATTCCGCTGCTGGTCTACCGCACCGGCCAGTTCGCGCCGCTGGGCATCCCATGGGCCGACGGCAAGCAGGACTACCTCAAGCTGGTCAACGCGCGCGATGGCGGCGTCAACGGCGTGAAGCTGACCTACGAAGAGTGCGAGACGGCCTACGACGCGGCCAAGGGCGTGGAGTGCTACGAGCGCCTCAAGACCAAGGGCACGGGCGCCTCGGGCTTCGATCCACAGTCCACCGGCATCACCTTCGCGGTGACCGACAAGGCCTTCGTCGACAAAGTCTCGATCGAAACCATGGGCTATGGGCTGTCGCAGTCGGTCGACGGCACGGTGTTCGAATGGAACTTCCCGCTGCTGGGCACCTACTGGACCGCAGCCGACGTGATGCTGCAGGACATCGCGAAGAAGGAAAAGGGCAGCCTCAAGGGCAAGAAGATCGCGCTGGTCTACCACGACTCGCCCTACGGCAAGGAACCGATCGCGCTGCTGCAAAAGCGCGCCGCAGCCGAAGGCTTCGAGCTGGCGCTGTTCCCGGTCACGCCCCCGGGCGTGGAGCAGAAATCGACCTGGCTGCAGATCCGCCAGCAAAAGCCCGACTACGTGCTGTTCTGGTCCGCCGGCGTGATGACCCCCGCCGGCATCCGCGAGGCCCAGGCCAGCGGCTACCCGCGCGAGAAGATGTACGCCATCTGGTGGGCGGGCTCCGACCACGACGTGAAGGACCTGGGCGCGGGCGCCAAGGGCTACAACGCGGTCACCATCCACAACAGCGCCGCCAAGGATGGCGTGCACGACGCGCTCAAAAAATTGGTCTACGACAAGGGCCAGGGCACCGGGCCGGTCGGCAGCGTGGGCACGCTCGCGCACACGCGCGGCATGATGATTTCCATGCTGCAGGTCGAGGCGATCCGCGCCGCGCAAGAGAAATACGGCAAGGGCAAAGCGCTGACGCCCGAGCAGGTGCGCTGGGGCTATGAAAACCTGGACCTCACGGCCGCGCGCCTGAAGTCGCTCGGCTTTGGCGAAATCATGCGCCCCATCAAGACCTCCTGCAGCAACCACATGGGCACCGACTGGGCGCGCATCGTGCAGTGGGACGGCGGCAAGTGGAACATCACCTCTGACTGGTACCAGGCCGACAAGACGCACATCGACCCGCTGGTCAAGGAGTACGCGGCCAAGTACGCCAAAGAAAAGAACATCACGCCGCGCAACTGCAGCTGATGCCCTCCGTGCGCTCCGCCCCCTTGCGGGGGTGGGCGCTTGCCTCCCGTCTTTCCCGGAACGCTCCATGGACTCCACTGCCCTCCCAGCGCCCGCCACGCTGCTCAATGTCAACGGCATCGAGGTCATCTACAACCACGTGATCCTCGTGCTCAAAGGGGTCTCGCTGCAGGTGCCCGAGGGCCGCATCGTCGCCATCCTCGGCGGCAACGGCGCGGGCAAGACGACCACGCTGCGCGCCGTCTCGAACCTGCTCAAGGGCGAGCGCGGCGAGGTCACCAAGGGGTCGATCGAGCTGCGCGGCGAACGCATCGAAAACCTCTCGCCCGCCGACCTGGTGCAGCGCGGCGTGGTGCAGGTGATGGAGGGGCGCCACTGCTTCGCCCACCTGACCATCGAAGAAAACCTCCTGACCGGCGCCTACACGCGCTCCAGCAAGGCCGAGATCGCCGCCAACCTGGAGAAGGTCTACACCTATTTTCCGCGCCTGAAAACGCGCCGCAGTTCGCAGGCGGCCTACACCTCGGGCGGCGAGCAGCAGATGTGCGCCATCGGCCGCGCCCTCATGACCAACCCCAGCATGGTGCTGCTCGACGAGCCGTCGATGGGCCTGGCGCCGCAGATCGTCGAAGAGGTGTTCAACATCGTCAAGGACCTCAACACCAAGGAAAAGGTCACCTTCCTGCTGGCCGAGCAGAACACCAACATGGCGCTCAAGTACTCGGACTACGGCTACATCATGGAAAGCGGCCGCGTCGTCATGGACGGCGCCGCGCGCGACCTGGCCAGCAACGAGGACGTCAAGGAGTTCTACCTCGGCATGGGCGGCAGCGAACGCAAGAGCTTCAAGGACGTCAAGAGCTACAAGCGCCGCAAGCGCTGGCTGGCTTGAGAAGCCCCCTGTGGTGCTGGGAGGGGGCCGTGGCGGTTTCCACGATGGCGCTGCACATACCGATAAAACTCCTGAATTCATAGCTGCTTGCGCTTTAGCAGTAAGCGTTAGAGGCCAATTTCATTCAAAACCACCGCCTAGGAACCCATGGCATGAACCCGTTTTATGACGCCCTGGAAACCCGCGACCCGTCAGCGCGCGAGGCGGCACTGCTTGCCGCACTGCCCCCCCAGGTGGCCCATGCGCGCACGGCATCGCCCGCGTTCGCCCGCATCCTGGCCAACACCGACCCCGCCGCCATCACGAGCCGCGCCGCGCTGGCGCGCCTGCCGGTCACGCGCAAGTACGAGCTGCTGGAACGCCAGCAGGCCGGGCGCGCCGACAGCGCGTTTGGCGGTTTTGCCGCGATCGGCTTCGGCGCCGCCATGCCGCGCGTCTTCTGCAGCCCCGGCCCGATCTACGAACCCGAGGGCGTGCGCCGCGACTACTGGCGCATGGCGCGCGCGCTGTACGCGGCCGGTTTCCGCGCCGGCGAGCTGGCCCACAACAGCTTCAGCTACCACTTCGTGCCGGCCGGCGCGATGATGGAAAGCGGCGCCCATGCGCTGGGCTGCACCGTGTTTCCCGGCGGCACCGGCCAGACCGAGCAGCAGGTGCAGGCGATCGCGCAGTTGCGCCCCGCAGGCTACATCGGCACGCCGAGCTTTCTCAAGCTGATCCTCGAAAAGGCCGCCGAACTGCAGCAGCCCCTGCCGAGCCTGACCAAGGCCCTGCTGTCGGCCGAGGCCTTTCCGCCCTCGCTGCGCGACTGGTTCGCTGCGCGCGGCGTGGCCGGCTACCAGTGCTACGGCACGGCCGACCTGGGCCTGATCGCCTATGAGACTGCGGCGCGTGAAGGCCTCGTGCTCGACGAGGGCGTGATCGTCGAGATCGTGCGCCCGGGCACGGGCGACCCGGTGCCCGAGGGCGAGGTCGGCGAGCTGGTCGTGACCACGCTCAACCCCGACTACCCGCTGATCCGCTTCGGCACCGGCGACCTCTCGGCCGTGCTGCCGGGCCCCTGCCCCACGGGCCGCACCAACACGCGCATCCAGGGCTGGATGGGGCGCGCCGACCAGACCACCAAGGTGCGCGGCATGTTCGTGCAGCCCGGCCAGGTGGCGGCGATTGCGGCGCGCTTTCCGCAGGTGCTGCGCGCGCGCCTCGTGGTCAGCGGCGAGATGGCCAACGACCAGATGGTGCTGCGCGTGGAAACCCTTGAGATCGCCGCGGGCCTGGCCGAGCGCCTGCAGGACGCGATCCGCGAAGTCACCAAGCTGCGCGGCGAGGTCGAGCTGGTCGCGCCGGGCTCGCTGCCCAACGACGGCAAGGTGATCGAGGACGCGCGCAGCTACCGCTGAGGCCGGCGCCCGGTGAATTCCTTTTTTGATAGCTTCAAGCGCTGGCCAGTCAAGCGTTTCAATCATAAAACGCTTGAAAAAAATCGGTCCCGAGCTAAGTGCTTTCCAGCATGCGCGAACCCGCAGACCCCCCTACGATGGCGCGTTATTTAAGGAACCCCGATGAAAACCCTGCTGAGCTTTACCCTTCTCGCCATCGCAGCCGCCACCAGCGCTCAGGCCCAGGACTTTCCCGCCAAGGACAAAACCATCACGCTGGTCGTTCCGTTCGCCGCCGGCGGCCCCACCGACCGCGTCGCGCGCGACCTGGCCGAGGCCCTGCGCAAGCCCCTGGGCGCCAACGTGGTGGTGGACAACACCGCCGGTGCCGGCAGCTCGATCGGCGCCGCGCGCGTCGCGCGCGCCACGCCCGACGGCTACACGCTGCTGCTCAACCACATCGGCATGTCCACCATGCCGGCGCTCTACCGCAAGCTCTCGTTCAGCGTGCCCAACGACTTCGAGTACCTGGGCATCATCAACGACGTGCCCATGACGCTGATCGGGCGCCCCAACCTGCCGGCCAACAACATGCAGGAGCTGACCGCCTGGATCCAGCAAAGCAAGGGCAAGATCAACCTGGGCAACGCCGGCCTGGGCGCGGCCTCGCACCTGTGCGGCCTGATGTTCCAGAGCGCCATGAAGGTCGAGATGACCACCGTGCCCTACAAGGGCACCGCCCCGGCCATCACCGACCTGATCGGCGGGCAGATCGACCTGCTGTGCGACCAGACCACCAACACCACGCCGCAGATCGAGGGCAAGAAGGTCAAGGCCTATGCGGTGACCACCTCCAAGCGCCTCACCACGCCCGCGCTCAAGGACCTGCCCACGCTGGCCGAGTCGGGCGTGAAGAACTTCGAAGTGACCATCTGGCACGGCCTCTACGCGCCCAAGGGCACGCCGGCGCCAGTGCTGCAGAAGATCAACGACGCGCTCAAGGTGGCGCTCAAGGACCCCGACTTCATCAAGAAGCAGGAAGGCCTGGGCGCGGTCGTGGCCACCGACAAGCGGGTCGAGCCGGCCGAGCACAAGAAGTTCGTGCTCGCCGAGATCGACAAGTGGGGCGCAGCCATCCGCGCCGCCGGCACCTACGCCGACTGAAGCCCGCGCCCGCGCCGTGACCCGCCGCCTGCATTCGAACGGATGCAGGCGGCTTTTTCATGGCAGGCGGCTGCGCGCCGCCCGCGCTGCCGCGCATTCCGTCCTGCCCCGCACCGTTTGACCCCCTCGAAAGGAACGCCATGCCCCACCTTCCGCACCGCGCGCCGCGCCGCGCCCTTCTTGCCGCTGCCGCCCTGGCCTGGTGCAGCGCCGTCCTGCCCACGGCGGCGCAGGCACAGAGCGCCTGGCCTTCCAAGCCCGTGCGCATCGTCGTGCCGTTTGCGCCCGGTGGCACCACCGACCTGCTGGCGCGCGCGCTGGCGCCCGAGCTCACGCGCGCGTTCGGCCAGCCCTTCATCGTCGACAACCGCGGCGGCGCCGGTGGCAACATCGGCGCCGAGGCCGTGGCCCGGGCCGCCCCGGACGGCTACACCCTGCTGATGGGCACCGTGGGCACGCACGGCATCAACCGGGCGCTTTACGCCAAGCTTCCCTACGACCCCATCAAGGACTTTGCGCCCGTCACGCTCGTGGCCGCCGTGCCGAACGTGATGGTGATGAACACCGAGCGCGCCAAGGAGCTGGGCATCGCCAACGTGGCCGACTTCATCCGCGTGGCCAAAGCCCGGCCGGGCAAGCTCAACATGGCGTCGAGCGGCAACGGCACCTCCATCCACCTGGCCGGCGAGCTGTTCAAGAGCATGACCGGCACCTACATGCTGCACTTCCCGTACCGCGGCTCGGGGCCGGCGCTGATGGACATGGTGGGCGGCAACATGGATGTGATGTTCGACAACCTGCCCTCGTCGATGCCGCAGATCAAGGCCGGCAAGCTCGTGGCGCTGGCCGTGACCAGCGCCGCGCGCTCGGGCGCGCTGCCCGACGTGCCCACGGTCGAGCAGGCCGGCGGCGCCGCGCTCAAGGGCTACGAGGCCAGCTCCTGGTTCGGTCTGCTGGCGCCGGCCGGCACCGCGCCCGACACGGTCAACCGCCTGCAGCAGGAGGTGGCCAAGGCACTGGCCACGCCGGCCGTCAAGGAAAAGCTGCTGGCACAGGGCGCGATTCCCGGCGGCATGGCGCCGGCCGAATTTGCGCGCCACATCGAGGCCGAACACCGCAAGTGGGCCCAGGTGGTGCAGGCCTCGGGCGCGAAGGTGGACTGACTTGCGCGCCAGCGCCGCGCTCGCGCGCGGTCTGCAGCACCCTGTTGCTTGTCAGGCGCCCCAGACCACGTCGTGGCCGCCCTGGGCGCTGCGCCGCAGCATGTCGATGAACGGCGCGGCGCGCTGGCGCAGGCTGACGAAGTCGCTGCGCGGTGCCTCCTCGCTGTCCTGCGTGTCCGCGCTGCCGTCCTGCGCAGCCTCTGCGGCCGCGGCGGCCGCGGCGGCGCGTTGCGCGGCTGCCTGGCGCTCGTCCTCGGCCACGGCGGCCTCGAGCGCCGCCACGGCGGCCGGGATCTGCGCCACCGTCACGATGCCGCTCGCGGCGGGCTCCTTGCCGATGATCTGCAGCAACCTGCGCCCGTGGGGCTCGAGCAGGATCAGGTCGGCGGTAGAGCGGGATTTGAATTTGTAGAGCATGGCGGACCCTCGGTGTACATGTAACTGCGGTTGAAAGGATACGCGGACTGCGCCCCCGCCAGGGCTCCGGTGGCGACGTCGCCGTCGGGCCGCGCCGCCAGGATCTGGTGCAGCGCGATCCAGCCGCGCTCAAAGCCCATGGCGCTGCCGGCAAGGTACAGCCGGTAGGCCTGCAGCACACGCTCGGCGTGCTGCGCGCCCCCGTGGGCGGCCAGCACGCTGCGCGCCTCGTCCAGGCGTGCCTCAAGCGCATCGGACCAAGCCCACAGCGTGCGCGCGTAGTGGGGCCGCAGGTTCTCGGTGTCGCCCATCTCCAGGCCCGCGGCCGCCATCTCGCCCAGCACGGTGCCGACATGCAGCAGCTCGCCGCCGGGGAAGATGTATTTCCCGATGAAGTCGCCCATCCCCGCGCCCAGCTGGGTGTTTTCGGTGCCCCCGGCCGTGATGCCGTGGTTCATGACCAGGCCGCCGGGACGCAGCAGCGCGCGCACGGTGGCGAAATAGGTCGGCATGTGCGCGCGGCCGACATGCTCGAACATGCCCACCGACGCGATCTTGTCGAACGGCTGCGCCGCCTGGAACTGCCGGTAGTCGCACAGTTCCATGCGCACGCGGCCCTGCAGGCCGCGCGCGGCGATCAGGCCCTGCACGTGGGCGTGCTGGTTGCGCGAGAGCGTGATGCCGGTGGCGTCGACGCCGTAGTGTTCGGCGGCCCACAGCAGCAGGCCGCCCCAGCCCGCGCCGATGTCCAGAAAGCGCTCGCCGGGCCGCAGCATCAGCTTGCGGCAGATGTGGTCGAGCTTGGCCTCCTGCGCCTGCGCCAGGGTCATCGCGCTGTTGCGGAAATAGGCGCAGGAGTACACGCGCAGCGGATCGAGCCACAGCGCATAGAACGCATCCGAGACGTCGTAGTGGAACTGGATCTGGCGCGCATCGCGCTCGGGCGTGTGCGCCGCCAGCGACCTGGCGCGTTGCAGCGTGCGCCCCCACCAGCCCACGTTGCTGTGCGCCGGGTTGCCGGGCAGCAGCGCCGCGGCGGCGGCCATGAGGTCGCGCATCGAGCCCTCGAAGCGCACGCGGCCCTCGACGATGGCCTCGGCCAGGGAGCCGATGTGGCCGCTGGCCAGGCTGGCCAGGCTGGCGGCGTCGTTGAACATCAGCGCCACCGCGGCCGGGCGCGGGCCCAGGCGTTCGCCCGAAGGCAGCTGCAAGGCCACGGGCAGCGGCAGCTGCGCCAGCCGCTGGACAATTTTTTCCTGGATGAACGGCACGGCCATGGCCTCCCTTTCCTGGGCTCCGCAGGTGCGGGCGTTGTCGGATGCGATCGCAGGCCACACCGTACACTGCGGCGCCCATTCCTGCCAGCCTTCCGTGCCCTGCGCGTCCACCGCCGTGCCGGGCCGTGCGGCCCCAGCAGCCCGGGCCGGGCTGCGCTGCCGTAGGCGCCGGCTGTTTTCAGGCGCCAAATCCGTCTCAAACGCTTGCCACACGAACGTTGGAAGCTATGAAATAAGAAGCAACGCAGGACCGCCGCACCGCCTGGACCCCAGGCGCGGGATGCCCGCGGTTTTATGATGCGCTGCCGCACCGGCCGGCCACAGCGCCAGCCAGTCCTTTTTTCCCCGATCCGGAGCCCTCCCGTGCCTGCCATCCACTTCCACCGCCCCCACGACCTGGGCCTTGCCCGCGCGCGCCAGGCCGCCCGGGCTTGGGCCGACAAGGCCGCGCAGAAATTCGGCATGGAGTGCACGTACGAAGCCGGTGACGCACAGGACACGCTGCACTTCCGCCGTGCGGGCATGGACGGCACGCTGCAGGTGCGCGCCGATGGGTTCGAGCTGGCGGCCGAACTCGGTTTTCTGTTCGGCGCCTTCCAGGAGCGCATCGAAGCGGAGCTGGGTGCGCAGTTCGATGCGCTGCTGGGCACGCAGGGCGAGGCCGCGCCAGGGCAGGCCTGAAGGCGCGGTGCCGCAGCCGCGCCGCCGGGTCGGCGCTCACGGCCACGGCAGCGCGCCGAGCGCTCAGCTCAGTTCGGCGATCAGGTCGATGTACTGCTGCTTGGCGGCATCGGCGTCCGTGCCCTTGAGCTTGCTCCAGGCATCCCACTTGGCGCGGGCCACCACGTCGGAGAAGCCGGGTTTTTTCTCGGTGTTGTCGCCCACGCTGGCCTGCTTGTAGAGCGCATAGATCTTCAGCAGCGTCACGTTGTCGGGGCGCTCGCTGAGGTTCTTGGACTGGGCCACGGCGGCTTCAAAAGTGGCGTTCAGGTCGGCCATGCAACATGCTCCTTGGGGTGGGGTGGGGGGGAAACCGGGCGCCACAGCGCCTCTGCGGCGTATCTTACGGCGCGCCGGGGGCCGCCATGGACGCCCGACCGCGCCCCACCCTCCAGCGCAGGACCGCGTCCCTGGTGGTCCACCCCTTTCCCGGGCCACCGCGCGAGCGCGCGCAGGCGGGTCGGATAAATTTGATAGCTGACAGCGCTTGCCCTGCATGCGTTAGCGGCCCAAAACCCTAGGAAGACAGACCCTGCACCGCCTGGAACATCGCCTGGCGCGCCTGGCTGATGATCTGGCCTTTCCAGGCATCGGTGTCGGTGTAGAACGCGGCGCGCATCTGTTCCTTGATGGCACGCGCCTGCGCGGCGGGCGCCCCGGGGTGCAGCTGCAACCACTGCTCGGCGCGCAGCGCGTCGAGCACCTCGGCCACCGGCAGGGTGCCGAACTCCAGCGCCAGGCAGGTGGCCTCGGCCTGCGGGCACTCCTCAGGCAGGCACAAGGCCATCAGCCCGGTCAGGAAGGCGGACGAAGACGTTCCGTCGTGCAGCGAAGTGACCGGCGTGGCGCCGCCGCCGCCCCACCATTGGCGCGCCCGCTGCACCGCCGCCGCATCGTCGCGCCCGACGAAGATGCGCTCGCCGTGTCCGCTCGGGCCCAGGCCCGTGTGCAAATCGATCCACGCCACGCGCTGGGCGCCCCGGCCGTGCGTGCGCAGCACCTCGCGCAATACGCGGTTGCTCCAGGCCGGCGCCGTGCCGCCGTAGTAGAGCCCGTCGGAAAACTCGTGTTGGCCGCGCGTGATGGCGGCCTGCCAGGCGGCAGCGCCGTGCGCGGCGATGAACCCGGCCACGGCCGCCGCGTTCTGCGGCGAGGGCGGCCACGCGTCGGGCAGCAGCAGCGGGTGCACCGCGCGGTAGGCCTCGTTCACCGGCAGCGGCTGGGAAAAATCGTGGAAATTGCGGTTCAGGTCGACGTTCTCGTGCGTCGCGCGGCGCGTGTGCGAAAAGCCGTAGGGGTTGACCGCATGGACGTAGAGCACCGCCACGCCGTGCGCGCGCGCCAGATCGCGCCACTCGGCATCGTGCAGCGCGAACACCTGCACGCCGCTGCCGCAAAAGCCCTCGACGCCGTGGCAGGCGCTGCTGACGATGAGCAGCCTGTCGGCGTCCGCTGGGCCCTCGCGCACCACGTCCATCGCCAGGTCTTCGCCCGCGCTGCCGGCCAGCGGATGGCGGTGCGAGGCGATGGCCAGGCCGGCCGTGGCGGCGGCCTCGAGGAACTGCGTGCGCGCGCGCGCATAGGTCGGCGCGAAGGCCCCGGCGATGCCGATCATCGGGCCGCCTGGGCGGTGTCCTGTTGCTGGCCCAGCCAGGCTTCGGCCAGCCGCACCCAGTAGGTAGCGCCCAGCGGAATCAAGGCGTCGTTGAAGTCGTAGCTCGGGTTGTGCAGCGTGCACGGCCCGCCCCCATGCCCGATGGCGCGGTGGTCGCCGTCGCCGTTGGCGATGAAGCAGTAGGCGCCGGGCTTCGCCTGCAGCATGAAGGCGAAGTCTTCGGCGCCCATGGTGGGCTCTTGGTCGACGGCGTGCGCCTCGCCCACGAGGGCCTGCATGACCTGGCGCGCCAGCGCCGCCTCGGGGGCCGTGTTGATGGTCGGCGGGTAGTTGCGCACGAACTCGAAGCTGCAACTGGCCTCGTGCGCCGCGCAGGTGTGCTCGGCCACCTGGCGCATGCGCTGCTCGATCAGGTCGAGCACTTCGATCGTGAAGGTGCGCACCGTGCCCTGCAGCTCGCAGTGGTCGGGCACGACGTTGGTGGCCTCGCCCGCGTGGACCATGGTGACCGAGATCACGCCTGCATCGACCGGTTTCTTGTTGCGGCTGATGATGGTCTGGAACGCCTGCACCATCTGGCAGGCGATCGGCACGGGGTCGACGCCGGTGTGCGGCATGGCCGCGTGCCCGCCCTTGCCGGTGATGGTGATCTTGAACTCGTTGGACGAGGCCATCACGGGCCCGGGGCTCACGGCCATGCTGCCCGCCGGCATGCCCGGCCAGTTGTGCATGCCGAACACGGCCTGCATGGGAAAGCGCTCGAACAGGCCGTCCTCGATCATCTCGCGCGCGCCGCCGCCGCCTTCCTCGGCGGGCTGGAAGATCAGGTAGACGGTGCCGTCGAAGTCGCGGTGCTGCGCCAGGTGCTGGGCCGCGGCCAGCAGCATCGCGGTGTGGCCGTCGTGGCCGCAGGCGTGCATCTTGCCGGGGTGCTGGCTGGCGTGCGCGAAGGTGTTGAACTCCTGCATCGGCAGCGCGTCCATGTCGGCGCGCAGGCCCAGCGCCCGGCCGCAGGCGCCGCCGTCGCGCCCGTGCACGGTGCCGACGACGCCGGTGGTGCCCAGGCCACGGTGGACCGGAATGCCCCATTCGCTGAGCTTGGCGGCGACGAGGTCGGCGGTGCGCACCTCTTCAAAGCACAGTTCGGGGTGGGCGTGGAGGTCGCGGCGCAGCGCCGCGATGGCGTCCGCCTGGGCGGCGATGGAGTCGATGACGGTCATGTGGGGCTTCCTTTGCGCGCCAGTCTAGCCAAACCCCCGGCAAACCCACTGCCAGGCGGGGCTTGCACGGCCCCCTGCTGCGCAGGCCGCTTCATGGTGCAATATCCGCGCCTGCGCCCCCGGCAAGCACTTTGCGCCACCACGAGCCCACCGCCATGCCCACCACCGCTTCGTCCACCGACCCGATCCAGATCCGCGGCGCCTGCCCGCACGACTGCCCCGACACCTGCGCGCTGCTGACCACGGTGGAGAACGGCGTGTCCACGCGCGTGCAGGGCAACCCGGCGCACGCGCAGACCGGCGGCGTGCTGTGCGCCAAGGTCTCGCGCTACGCCGAGCGCACGCACCACGCCGAGCGCATCCTCACGCCGCAGAGGCGCGTCGGCCCCAAGGGCCTGGGCCGGTTCGAGCCCGTGGGCTGGGACGAGGCGCTGGCCGACATCGCCGCACGCCTGGGCGCCATCGCCGCGCGCGACCCGCAGGCCATCCTGCCCTACAGCTACGCCGGCACCATGGGCCTGGTGCAGGGCGAGAGCATGGACCGGCGCTTCTTCCACCGCCTGGGCGCCTCGCAGCTGGCGCGCACCATCTGCTCCACCGCCGGCGGCGAAGGCCTGCACTACACGCTGGGCGGCAAGCTCGGCATGAAGGTCGAGTTCTTCGCCGAGTCACGGCTCATCCTGGTCTGGGGCAGCAACTCGATCGCCAGCAACCTGCATTTCTGGCGCTATGCCCAGCAGGCCAAGCGCGATGGCGCGCGGCTGGTGTGCATCGACCCGCGCAAGACCGAAACGGCCGACAAATGCCACGAGCACCTCCAGCTGCGCCCCGGCACCGACGCCGCGCTGGCGCTGGCGCTGATGCACGAGCTGATCGTGCACGGCTGGCTCGACCACGATTACATCGCGCAGCACACGCTGGGCTGGGACCAGTTGCGCGAGCGCGCCCTGCAATGGCCGCCCGAGCGCGCGGCCGCGGTCTGCGGCATCCCCGTGGAGCAAATCACCCGGCTGGCGCGCGACTACGGCACGACCCGGCCCGCCGCCATCCGCCTGAACTACGGCATGCAGCGCGTGCGCGGCGGCGGCAACGCCACGCGCGCCATTGCCTGCCTGCCCGCGCTCACCGGCGCCTGGCGCCAGCGCGCCGGCGGCCTGCTGCTGTCGAGCTCGGGCCACTTTCCCGTGCAGCGTGCGCTGCTGCAGCGCCCCGAACTGCTGGCCGGGCGCGCGCCGCGCACGCTCAACATGGTGACCGTGGGCGACGACCTGCTGCGCCCAACCTCGCCGGCCTTCGGCCCGCAGGTCGAGGCCCTGGTGGTCTACAACAGCAATCCCGTGGCCGTGGCGCCCGACTCGGGCCGGGTGGTGCGCGGCTTTGCGCGCGAAGACCTGTTCACCGTGGTGCTCGACCACTTCCACACCGACACCGCCGACTACGCCGACTACATCCTGCCCGCCACCACGCAGCTCGAACACTGGGACGTGCACCTGTCCTACGGCCACACCGACGTGCTGCTCAACCGCCCGGCCATCGCGCCCGTGGGCCAGGCGCGCTCGAACGCGCAGATCTTCCGCGACCTGGCCGCGCGCATGGGTTTCACCGAGCCCTGCTTTGCCGACAGCGACGAAGAACTGTGCCGCCAGGCCTATGGCGAGCAGGTCGATTTTGGAGCGCTGCTGGACCAGGGCTTTGCGCCGCTCGCCCTGCCCGACGCGCCGTTTGCCGACGGCGGCTTTCCGACACCGTCGGGCCAATGCGAGTTCTATAGCGCGCGCCTGGCCGCCCAGGGGCACGACCCGGTGCCCGACCACCTGCCCAACCACGAGCTGCCCGGCCGCTCCTCGGCCTACCCGCTCGCCATGATCTCGCCGCCGGCGCGCAACTTCCTCAACTCCACCTTCGTCAATGTACAGAGCCTGCGCGACATCGAGGGCCGGCCGCTGCTCGAGATCCACCCCGCCGACGCCCAGGCGCGCGGCATCGCCGACGGCGCCGTGGTGCGCGTGTTCAACGACCGCGGCAGCCACCGGTGCCATGCCGTTGTCAGCGAGCGCGCCCGCCCCGGCGTGGTCCACGGCCTGGGCATCTGGTGGCGCAAGCTGGGGCTGGACGGCACCAACGTCAACGAGCTCACGGGCCAGGCGCTGACCGATCTCGGCGCCGGGCCGACGTTCTACGATTGCGCCGTGGAAGTGGAAGTCGCGCCCGCGACCGCCTGAGCCCCACCACCGAATTCAGTCAAAACCGGCCCAAACGCTTACCAGCTCTGCGCTGAAAGCTATCAAAATGAGAAACACGGCTCCGCTGCAGCGCCACCCCGGGCGGGCACGGCCCGGTGCCGTGGGCCGGCACCAGCGCTCATTTGTGCATAAAAGTCACAAGTTTCTGCGTTTTTACGGTATTTATGGCCACAAACAATTCGAATACAGTGGTACCTGTCCGCCCTGCGGGGCGCCCGCCGTTTGTGTTTTCCACCGTTTGAGGGTTTGTCCATGACCGCACGCACCACCGTCCACCGCATGCAGGTAGCCACCGTCCTGCACCGCTTCATCGAAGATCAGGTCCTGCCCGGCACCGGCGTGGACAGCGCGGCCTTCTGGCAGGGTTTTGACGCCGTCGTCGCCGACCTGGCCCCGCGCAACCTCGCCCTGCTGGCCGAGCGCGACCGCCTGCAGGCCGAGCTCGACACTTGGCACCGGGCCCACCCCGGCCCGATCACCGACATGGCGGCCTACCGCAAATTTCTCGAAACCATCGGCTACCTCGTGCCCGTGCCCGCCAACGTGCAGGCCACGACGACCAACGTCGACGACGAACTGGCCGTGCAGGCCGGCCCGCAGCTCGTCGTGCCGATCCTGAACGCGCGCTATGCGCTCAACGCGGCCAACGCGCGCTGGGGCAGCCTGTACGACGCGCTCTATGGCACGGACGCCATCTCCGAGGCCGACGGCTGCGACAAGGGCCCGGGCTACAACGAAAAGCGCGGCGCCAAGGTCATCGCCTTTGCGCGCAACTTCCTCGACCAGGCGGCCCCGCTGGCCAGCGGCTCGCACAAGGATGCGACCGGCTACCACGTGGAAGGCGGCCAGCTGGTCGCCACGCTGCAGGGCGGCGCCCGCGCCGGCCTGACGGACGCGGCCCAGCTCGTCGGTTTCCAGGGCGACGCGGCGGCGCCGACCTCGGTGCTGCTGGTGCACCACGGCCTGCACATCGACATCGTCATCGACCGCGCCACGCCCATCGGCTCCAGCGACGCGGCCGGCGTGGCCGACCTGGTGATCGAGGCGGCGCTGTCGACCATCCTCGATCTCGAAGACTCGGTGGCCGCCGTGGACGCCGAAGACAAGGTGCTGGGCTACGCCAACTGGCTGGGCATCCTCAAGGGCACGCTGACCGAGTCGTTTGCCAAGGGCGGCAAGACCGTGACGCGCGGCCTCAACCCCGACCGCGTCTACACCGCCGCCAGCGGCACCGGCGAGGTGCGCCTCCACGGCCGCTCGCTGATGTTCCTGCGCAACGTCGGCCACCTGATGACCAACCCGGCCGTCCTCTACACCGACGCCCAGGGCGCGCAGCGCGAGATCCCCGAGGGCATCCTGGACGCCGTCGTGACCACCGCCATCGCGCTGCACGACCTGCAGGGCCATGGCGCCAAGGGATTGCGCAACTCGCGCAAGGGCTCGGTCTACATCGTCAAGCCCAAGATGCACGGCCCCGCCGAAGTCGCGTTTGCCAGCGAACTGTTCAGCCGCGTCGAGCGGGTGCTGGGCCTGCCGGCCGACACCGTCAAGCTCGGCATCATGGACGAAGAGCGCCGCACCAGTGTCAACCTCCGGGCCTGCATCGGCGCCGCCGCCACCCGCGTGGCCTTCATCAACACCGGCTTCCTGGACCGCACCGGCGACGAGATGCACAGCGCCATGCAGGCCGGCCCGATGGTCCGCAAGGGCGACATGAAGACCTGCGCCTGGCTGCCGGCCTACGAAAGAAACAACGTGCTCGTCGGCCTCTCGTGCGGGCTGCGCGGCAAGGCGCAGATCGGCAAGGGCATGTGGGCCATGCCCGACCTGATGGCCGCCATGCTCGAGCAGAAGATCGTCCACCCCAAGGCCGGCGCCAACACCGCCTGGGTGCCCAGCCCCACGGGCGCGACGCTGCACGCGCTGCACTACCACCAGGTGCTGGTGCGCGACATCCAGATCGAGATGGAAAAGACCGACGTGGCAGCCGCGCGCGACGACCTGCTCACCGGCCTGCTCACCGTGCCCGTCAGCACCAACCCGAACTGGTCCGATGCCGAAAAGCAGCAGGAGCTCGACAACAACGCCCAGGGCATCCTGGGCTATGTGGTGCGCTGGGTGGACCAGGGCGTGGGCTGCTCGAAGGTGCCCGACATCCACAACGTCGGCCTGATGGAGGACCGCGCGACGCTGCGCATCTCCAGCCAGCACATCGCCAACTGGCTGCTGCACGGCGTGGTGACCGAGGCGCAGGTGCGCGAGACCTTCGAGCGCATGGCCGCCGTGGTCGACGGCCAGAACGCGGGCGACCCGCTGTACCAGCCCATGGCCGGGCGCTTTGCCACCTCGGCCGCCTACCAGGCCGCATGCGACCTGGTCTTCAAGGGCCTGGAGCAGCCCAACGGCTACACCGAGCCCCTGCTGCATGCCTGGCGCCTGAAGGTCAAGGCCGGGCAGGCCGCATGACACTATCATTATTGATAGCTGCAAGCGCTTGACCCGTCAGCGTTTGCGGCCCATTTCAATGACCATGGCGCCTGCGGGCGCCATTTTTATGCCTGTCGCCCGCCCTACACTGGGCGTCCATGACCTGCCCTGCCCCTGCCCCCGCCCCGCCAGATGACGCTGCCTGCCCGCTGTGCGGCCAGGCCAACCAGTGCGCGGTCGTGCAGGGCAAGCCCGCGGCCGGGTGCTGGTGCATGCACGCGCGCGTGGCGCCCGCAGCCCTGGCCGCCGTGCCGCCGCCCTTGCGCGGGCAGTGCTGCATTTGCCCCGTCTGCGCACGCAGCCCGGAACATTCCAGCGAACGCGGCAGCGACCGTGCGGGCACCGCTTTATGATCCCTTCCTTTCGTCCGAGACCCACGCCATGCCCACGTACCACATCGAAATGATGGAAGGCCGCACCATCGAGCAAAAGAAGAAGCTCGTGGAAGAAATCACCCGCGTCAGCGTCGAGGTGCTGGGCGGCTCGCCCGAATCGGTGGACATCCTGATCACCAACGTGAAGCGCGAAAACTGGGCCACTGGCGGCAAGCTCTGGTCGGAACGCAGCTGAGCCCGCGGCCATGAGCGGCCCCGGCTCCGCCGCTGCCCTGCGCGCGCGCCACGGCGAGCGCTACCGCTGGCTGCTGCTGCTGTCGGTGATGGTGGGGGTGATGGCGTCCATCATCTCGTCGACCATCGTGAACGTGGCGATCCCGGACATGAGCGTGCATTTCTCGCTCGGCCAGGACCGGGCGCAGTGGGTGACCTCGGGCTTCATGGTCGCCACCACGGTGTCCATGCTGACCACGCCGTGGCTGCTGTCGCGCTACGGCTACCGCACGACCTACGTGGCGGCCATGGTGCTGTTGCTGCTGGGCGGCGTTGGCGGCGGGCTGTCGGGCTACTTCGGCCTCGTGATGGCGGCGCGCGTGGCCGAGGGGCTGGCGGCGGGCATCGTTCAGCCGATTCCGGCCGTGATCATCCTGCACGCCTTTCGGCCGCATGAACAGGGGCGGGCCAGCGGCATGTTCGGCATGGGCGTGGTGCTGGCCCCGGCCATCGGTCCCAGCGTGGGTGGACTGCTGGTGGACTGGTTTGGCTGGCGCTCGATCTTCTTCATGGTCGTGCCGTTTTGCCTGGCCTCGATCTGGCTGGCCTACAAGTACGTGCCGGTGAATGCGCCCGGCGGCATCCAGGCCGACCGCCAGGGCGCATCGCTCGATTGGCGCGGGCTGATGCTGGGCACCGTGGGCACGCTGTGCCTGCTCAACGGACTGGTGGCGCTGCACAATGGGTCTACCAGCGAGTGGATGGGGCTGCTGGGCGCGGCCGTGCTGGCCGTGGTGCTGTTCATCGGGTGGCAGCGCCACCAGATCGCGCAGGGGCGCGCCCCGTTGATGGACCTGCGCCTGTTCCGCTACCGCCAGTTCTCCATGGGCTGCATGGTCGCGTTCATCTACGGCACGGCGCTGTTTGGCTCGACCTACCTGCTGCCGGTGTTCATGCAACTGGGCCTGCAGATGTCGGCCTCGCTCGTGGGCACCACCCTGCTGCCCGCCGGCATCGTGCTGGCCTTGACCATTCCCCTTGTCGGCCGCCTGGCCGACCGGCAGCCCACGCACCTGTTGGTCATGACGGGCCTGGCCTTGCTGGCCTGCTCGTTCGCGCTGATGCTGCTCGTGGGGCTGCAGTCGGCGCTGTGGCTGCTGGTGGCATTCAGCGTGCTGGGGCGCATCGGCCTGGGCTTTATCCTGCCGTCGCTCAACCTGGGAGCCATGCGGCCGCTGGACAAGCCGCTGATTTCCCAGGGCTCGAGCACGATTGGCTTCGTGCGCATGCTGGGCGGCGCCACGGGCGTGAGCCTGTGCGGCATCGTGCTCGAATGGCGCCTGGGCGCGCATGGCGACTCCTTGTCCGCCGCCGCCAGCAGTACAGCGCGCGTGGCGGCCTTTGGCGAAACCTTCGTCATGCTCGCGGGCCTGTGCGTGCTGGCTTTGGTAGCAGCCTGGCAACTGCGCGAGGCACCCGCTCCAGCGGCGGCGCGTTCACGCTGAGCCTGCTCCTTCATCGGATTTTTTGTTACCGTGCCACCATGTGCCAACTCCTGGGAATGAACTGCAATACGCCGACCGACGTGACGTTCAGCTTCACCGGCTTTGCGCAGCGCGCAGGCCACACAGGCGACCATTGCGACGGCTGGGGCATCGCCTTCTTTGAAGACAAGGGTGTGCGCCACTTCGTGGACCACCAGCGCGCCGTCGATTCGCCGGTGGCAGACCTGATCCGCCGCTACCCCATCAAAAGCTGCAACGTCATCTCGCACATCCGCAAGGCCACGCAGGGCGCTGTCAGCCTGCAGAACTGCCACCCCTTCGTGCGCGAACTGTGGGGCCGCTATTGGGTGTTTGCGCACAACGGCGACCTCAAAGACTTCAGGCCGCGTCTGCACGGCAGCTTCCATCCGGTGGGCTCGACCGACAGCGAGCACGCGTTCTGCTGGATCATGCAGGAGCTGGCCAAATCACATGCCGATGTGCCAAGCATTGGCGAACTGACGCTCACGCTGCGCGAACTCGCTGCGCACATTGCACCGCACGGCACCTTCAATTTCCTGCTGTCCAATGGCCAGGCCCTGTGGGCCCATGCCTCGACCCACCTGTATTACATCGAGCGCCACTATCCATTTGCCCAGGCCCACTTGGCCGATGAAGACGTGCGGGTGGATTTTTCCACGCAAACCTCACCGACCGATCGGGTGGC
>NZ_MWOM01000012.1:0-91960 GCF_012931925.1 Acidovorax sp. SRB_24 | reverse complement strand
GCTGGGCAGTTGGCTCGACAACGGCGAGCCCGGCCCCTTGCCGCTGCGCTTGTCGCCGCAGCTGTCGGCGCCGCCGCCAGAGGTGACGGACGCCCAGCGCGCCCAGGCTGCCGCGCTCTGGAAGGCCTTGAATACACCGGTGTCCGAGGTGCAGGAGGCGAACGCACGCCTGCGCCAGCAGCAGGGCGAGGCGGACGCTGCGCGCACCCGCGCCGCCGCAGCGCAGGCTGCTGCGGCCGAGTTGCAGCAGCGTCTGGCCCGCGATCAGGACGAGCGATTTTCTGCCAGTGTGGTGTACGCCCTCGTGGCCCTGCTGGCCGCCGCGCTGGCCGTGCTGGGGCTGTTGTGGACCCGCGCGCGCGCGCAGGCGCAGCGGGCCGAGCAGGCGTGGCGCGGCCTGGTGACGTCCAGCGCCAGCGCCGCCGAAGCCGATTGGGCCGTGCCCACCGCACCGCCACCGCCGCCGCCGCTCCTGTCCGCGGCACCGGAGCCGGCATCGCCAGCCGCCGAACCTGCGCCGGTGGCCCGTGAGCGCATGGGCCTGGCGCGCAGCATGGTCGCGGCGACCGGCTCGTCCGGGGCGTGGCCGCTGCCGGCCGCCAGCGCCCCGGCGGCGCCGGCGGAGGTGGTCAACCCCGAAGACCTGTTCGACCTGCAGCAGCAGGCCGAGTTCTTTGTCTCGGTGGGCGAGCACGACCAGGCCATCGGCGTCATGAAGCGGCACATCGCCGACAACGAGCGCAGCTCGCCGCTGGCCTATCTGGAGCTGTTGCGGCTCTACCACTCGCTCAGCCGCGTGGGCGATTTCAACAGCCTGCGTGACCAGTTCCACCGCTATTTCAACGCGCAGATTCCCGAGTTCGGCGTGTTCCACCGCGCCAGCCGCACGCTGCTGGACTGGCCCGAGGCACTGGCGCAGATCGAGGCGCTGTGGAGCGATGCCGCCGTGCTGGCGCTGCTCGATGGCCTGCTGTTTTGCCACGAGGGCACCGACACCGCGCGCTTCGACCTGGCCGCCTACGACGATCTGCTGCTGCTGTACGCCATTGCCCGCACCACGCCACCGAGGGCCCGCGGCGCGCCGCCGCCAAGGGCCCGCACTACGCCGGTGTCGGCCCCCGAACCGCTGCCGGCGCCCGAACCGCACGGGTTGACTCCGCAGGCGGCCGCGGCTGCGGCGCTCTTCGTGCCATCGGTGCCCGCCAGTCTGATGGACTACGACCTGGAGCTGGTGTCCGATTCGGGCTATGCCGCCCTCGGCCTGGATGCGCCCCTGGCAGCGCCGCAGCCGGACCCGCTCGACCTGGACTTGGACCTCGATTTGAGCGAGCCGGCCGGCGCCGACGACTGGGCGCTGCCGCCGCTGACCGGCAGCGAGCTGCCCGCGATGCCGGTGACGCCGCCGCCCCAGCGCGAGCAGCCGCGCGGCTTTGGCGCCCACAGCGACCGCGTGGAAGCGCGCTTCGACCTCGGCGACCGCTAGCCCGGCTGAGCGCATCGCGGCACTGCAGCGCGGACTATGTTTTTGGTAGCTTCAAGCGCTTGCCAGATCAGCGTTTGAGGCTGTTTTCATGGGTATTCAATGCGGCGCGTGCAGCGCCCGTTGCAGCTGCGCCGCTGCCGCCTCCGGGTCGGGCGCATTGACCAGGGCGCGCACCACCGCAATTGAGCCCACGCTCGTGGCCCGCACCTGCGCGAAATGCTCGGCACCAATGCCACCGATCGCCACCAGCGGGTAGCTTTGCATCAGGCGCGCATAGGCGGCGAGCCGGCCCAGGCCCTGCGGGGCCGTGGCCATGCGCTTGAGCGTGGTCGGGAACACCGCCCCCATGGCGACATAGCTCGGCCCCACGGCATCGGCGCGCAGCATTTCGGCATAGCCATGCGTGCTCACGCCCAGGCGCAGGCCGGCGCGGCCCAGCGTCTCCAGGTCTTCGGGGCGCATCGCGTCGAGGTCTTCCTGGCCCAGGTGTACGCCATAGGCGCCCGCGGCCACGGCCGCCTGCCAGTGGTCGTTGATGAACAGCAGCGCGCCCGTGCCCTGCACCGCGTGCACAGCGGCCTGCACCTCGTGCGCGATGGTGGCGGCGTCCTCGCTCTTGAAGCGCAGCTGCACCGTCGGCACGCCGGCGCGCGCCATGCGGCCGACCCAGGCGGCGTCGGGCAGCACCGCGTACAGGCCGAGCGCCCGCGGGCACGCGGCGAAGGCGTTTTGCTGTGGCAGCGCCTGCAGGCCGAAGTCTTGGGGCTCATCGGGCCAGGTTGCGGCATCGACAGCGCCTGTGCGCTCGGCGCGGGCCTGCCAGGCGCGCGCCAGGCAGCGGGCATCGGCGGCGATGAAGCCGAGAGCGCTGCAGGCCGCCAGCGCCGCGCGGTACACCGGAGAGGTGCCCTCGGATGCCGGGACGGGCTGTGGCGTGCTCGGCGTGAACGTGCCCGTGTGGTGGCGCACGATGTCCTGGGCCAGGGTGTCGGTGTCGATCATGGCTGGGGTCTCAGGCCGAGGGCTGCTCGTGGTGCCAGAACGGCGTGCCCAGCACCGGCGTGCTGGGCTGGGCACTGTGCTGTGGCTGCATGGCGCCGGCGCGGCGTGCGCTGCGGCCGGCCTGCACGGCGTCGGCAAAGGCGCCGGCCATCGCGACCGGGTCCTGCGCCAGCGCCACGGCGGTATTCAGCAGCACGCCGTCGTAGCCCCATTCCATCACCTGGCAGGCATGCGAGGGCAGGCCCAGGCCCGCATCGACCAGCAGCGGCACGGCCAGCCGCTCGCGCAGCACCTGCAGCGCATAGGGGTTGACGGGGCCGCGCCCGGTGCCGATCGGCGCCGCCCAGGGCATGACGGCCTGGCAGCCGACGTCGACCAGGCGCTGGCACAGCACCAGGTCTTCGGTGCAGTAGGGCAGCACGTAGAACCCGTCGCGGATGAGCTGCTCGGCCGCGGCGACCAGGTTCAGCGTGTCGGGCTGCAGCGTGTAGTCGTCGCCGATCACTTCGAGCTTGATCCACGGCGTGTTGAACACCTCGCGCGCCATGTGCGAGGTGGTGATGGCCTCCTGCACGCTGTGGCAGCCCGCGGTGTTGGGCAGCACCGGCACGTCGAGCTCGCGCAGCAGCTCCCAAAAGCTGTTGTGGCCTGCGTCCGCATCGCCGCTGCCCTGGCGGCGCAGCGAGGCCGTGACCATGGCCGGGCGGGCGCGCTGCACCGCGGCCTTGAGCGTGGCCGGCGACGGGTAGCGAGCCGTGCCCAGCAGCAGGCGGCTGGAGAAGGACTGGCCGTACAGGACCAGGGCGTCGTCAGAAGGGGTGGTGTTCATGGCAATGCGCGGCGCTAGCCGCCGGTGACGGGAGAAATGACTTCCACGCGGTCGCCCGCCTGCAGCAGGTGGCGTGCGTGCTCGGTGCTGGGCACGAAGACGGTGTTGACGGCGACCGCGAACGGCGGCCGCGCCGTGATGGCGGCCAGGGCGTCGGCCACCGTGGCGCCGTCGGGCAGCTGGTGCGGTGTCTGGTTGATGGTGATGTTCATGGCAAAGAGAGGGCGCTCGTCGCGCTGTGTAAATCCACGGCCAGGTCGAAGGCGCTGGCCAGGGGCGATTGTCCGGTCTGCAGCAGCTCCAGCACCACGTCGAGCAGGGCGGGCGCGATCATGAAGCCGTGCCGGTACAGGCCGTTGACTTCGAGCACGCGCTCCGCCGTCTGGCGGATGGCGGGCAGGTTGTCGGGCAGGGTGGGGCGGCATTGGGTGGCGATCTCGACGATGCGCGCTTCGGCAAAGCCCGAATGCACGGCGTAGGCGGCGCTGAGCAGCTCCAGCGCCGAGCGCACGCTGGCGGGCGAGAGGTCGTCGGACTCGATTTCGGTCGCGCCGATCACGAACAGGTGGTCCTGCTTGGGCGCGATGTAGATCGGGTAGCGCGGGTGCACCAGGCGCGTGGGGCGTTGCAGCGTCACCTCGGGTGCGTGCACGCGCACGACCTCGCCGCGCACACCGCGCAGCTCGCGCCACTGCGCGCGTGCGCCCAGGCCGCGGCAGTCGAGCAGCCAGTCGGGCTGGCCCGGCGTGCCGGGGGCGAAGTCGGCCGGCTCCCGCGGCGTGTTCCAGTGCACGGCCACGCCCCGCTGCGCCATCTCGCGCGCCAGCGCGTCCAGCAGCTGGCGGTTGTCGAGCTGGCCTTCGCCGGGCAGGTACATGCCCTGCGCAAAGCGCCCGGCCAGGGCCGGCTCCAGGCGCGCCATGCCGGCGCTGTCGAGCGCCTGCATGGCGGGCAGTGCCGGCAGCGCGCTGTGCGTGGTCTCGAACTGCAGGCGCAGGCGCGCCGCCTCCTGTGCATCCTGCCGGTGCCAGACCACCAACGTGCCGTTTTGCTGGAAGAACACCGGCGCTTGCAGGTCTGCCAGCAGCTGTGGCCAGCGCGTGAGCGCGTGCTGGCCCATGCGCACCACGCCGGGCTCCGTCACGGCCGACTCGGCCAGCGGCGCCAGCATGGCGGCCGCCACGCGCGCGGCGCTGCCCTGGCCGCTGGCGTCCTGCGCCTCGTACACGGCCACCGCATGGCCGGCACGCGCCAGTGACACCGCCAGCAGCCGGCCCATGAGGCCGGCGCCCAGAATCGCAAAAGAGGAAGGGTGAGCAATCATCGTTGTCCGTTGGTGTGGGTGCACGGACAAAACGGGCGGGCGCCTGTGCTGGAAACTCCCCACGCCAGCATGACCTGGATCGGGTAACGGGGCCTGCGTTGGCTCGGCCCCAGGGTGTTTCTCAGTCCGCGCCAGCCTGGCGGGACACCCCTGTTTCGTCCTGGCAAGAATTACAGCACAAGCCGCCAGCGCCCGTCTTGATGTGGCGCATAGGCCATAATTTTTGCCATGACTCAAACGACCCTCCCGGCCGCCAGGCCCGCGCGCTACGTCCGCGTGCTCTCGATTGCCGGCTCCGACAGCGGCGGTGGCGCCGGCATCCAGGCCGACCTCAAGACCTTCAGCGCGCTGGGCTGCTACGGCATGACCGCCATCAGCGCGATCACCGCGCAGAACACGCAGGGCGTGCGCGCCATCCACGGCATTCCGCCCGACATGCTGCGCGCGCAGATCGACGCCGTGGCTGAGGACATCGGCGTGGACGCCGTCAAGATCGGCATGCTGCACTCGCCCGAGGTGGTGCGCGTGGTCGTCAAGGCGATTGCCCGCCACCAGATGCTGCAGGTGGTGCTCGACCCCGTCATGGTCGCCACCAGCGGCGACCGCCTGATGTCGCAGGAGACCGTGGGCGTGCTGGTGGAGGAGCTGTTTCCGCTGGCCACCGTCGTCACGCCGAATCTTGACGAAGCGGCGCTGCTGCTGGGCCGCACCATCGACGGTGCCGATGCACTCGACGATGCGGCCAGCGCGCTGCTGGCGCTGGGCGCGCCGGCCGTGCTGCTCAAGGGCGGGCACCTGCCCGGCGACACCGTGATCGATGTGCTGGCGCTGGCCGGCGGGGGGCGGCTGCGCCTGCAGTCGCCGCGCATTGCCACGCACAACGGCCACGGCACGGGCTGCACGCTGTCGTCGGCCATTGCCGCGCACCTGGCACTGGGCCTGCCGCTGCCGCAGGCGGTGGAACAGGCGCGCGCCTACGTCCTGGGCGCGATCGCCGCCGGCGCCGCGGTGTGCACCGGGCACGGGCACGGGCCGCTGAACCACGGCTATGCGCCCGTGGCGCAGCGCGTGCTGCACCATTGAGCTGGCGGGCCCGCGAGCCCGCCCGGTCTTTGCTTACCAGCCCCAGGCCAGCCGCCGCGCGATCCAGCCCTTTTGCCCGCCTTCGCGCTGCACCTGCGCCCAATCGCCCGATTTTTTCAGCGTCTTCACGACCTCGTGCTGGTCCAGCTGGCCCACGCGCCGGTGCTGCTGGCCGGGGCCCGCGCGCAGGTTTGCCGTGTGGGCGGTGACCACCATGTGCGGCACCTTGTGGGTCAGCGGGGCATGGATCCAGCCCAGCGTGGCCTCGTAATCCTTCACCCGCAGCCACTGGCCCTTGCGCTGCAGGACCTGCAGCGGGTAGCCCGAGGCCAGCTCCCACAGCGTGGCCGAACGGGTCGTGGGCGTTTCGCGCACGTTCACGCTGGAGCCCTTCACGCTGACGAATTCTTGCGCGCGTGCGGCGGCGGCCGCGGGCAGGCTGGACAAGGCGGCGGCTGCAGCCAGGCCAAGGGCGGCCACGGAAAGCGAGAGACGGCGGGACAGAAACAGCACGGGAACAACACTCCTTTGAGACAAACGCATGGGATCCATGCGCCCGGTCCGACAGGGCGCTGCCGGTGAAGTTCCTGCACTTTCGATAAAAAGTGAGCTGCTGGCGCTGGCACAGCTTGGGTTTCAGGTGGGTTTTGCTCTGAATCCCAGGACCAGCGTGCGCACAGTGCTCATCTTTGAATAGCGCTGCGCGGGCGCGGGGGGCCGACGCGGGGCCGCGCTTGTCAGGCCTGCCGCGCGCCTGCGGCCAGCGTGCCGGCGCCGGGCCGGGTGCGCGTGGCATAGGCCAGCACGAAGCACAGCGCGAGCGTCGGCAGGGCCGAGCCCAGCGCCGGCGCGAGTCGGGGCACCAGGTGGTAGAACGCGATGCCCGCCAGCCACAGCGCGATCGGCGCGGCATGCGCCTGGCGTGCCTGCGCCAGCAAGGCCGCAGCGCTGGCGCCAAAGGCCAGGCGCCCCAGGATCACGCCAAACAGCGGCACGAAGACCGAGCTGAGCAGCAGCAGGAAGGGTTCGAGGCTGTGCATCGGCAGCACCAGCGCCAGCAGCGTGCACAGCAGCGCGATCGCGATGCCCCAGCGGCGTACGCTCCAGCGCGGCCGCAGGGCGTGGGCCGAGACGGCGCCTGAATAGGCGTCGCCATAGGCGTTGTCGACTTCGTCGATGAGGATCAGCGACAGCGCGATCAGCCCGCCCTGCGCCAGCAGCAGCGCGGTCACCAGGTCCTGGCTGGGCAGCACCAGCGCGACGAGCACGCCAAGCGCATAGCACCAGATGTTGGCCAGCGCATAGCCGGCCCAGGTGCCGCGCAGCGCCGCGCGGCCGCTGGTGCCGTGGCGCGCATAGTCGGCGACCAGCGGCAGCCAGCTGATCGGCATGGCGATCACCAGGTCGAGCGCGGGCATCACGCCCATGCCGCCTTCGCCGCGGCGCTGCCAGAGGTCTGCCAGGCCCTGTGCCTGCGCCAGCGACAGGAACTGCCAGCTCAGCCACACGAGCGACAGCACCACCAATGGCAGCGCCACGCGCGCGATGATGCGGCGCACCAGCTGCACCATGGAGCCGCTGATGAGCAGCGTCACGACACCGCCCCACAGCAGCGTGGCGAGCACCGGCCAGTGGGGCGCCAGCAGGCTGCCCGACTGGCGGCCGATGGCGACGGTGGCGTCGCGCATCACCACCAGTTCGAAGGTGCCCCAGCCGATCAGCTGCACGATGTTGAGCACGATGGGCAGGCGCGCGAACGCGCGGCCGTACACCGCGTGCATCAGCCCGGCGCTGGCCAGGCCGCTGTCGCAGCCGATCTTGGCCACCCAGCCGAGCAGGCCGGCGCCGAGCAGCGAGCCGAACACGATGGCCAGCAGCGCGTCTTGCGTGCCCATGGCGGGCATCAGGTAGGCGCCCACCTGCATCACCAGCAGGCCTACGCCCAGGCTGAACCACAGCGAGGCGTGGTCGTGCCACTGGAACACGCGCCGGTCGGCGGAAATGGGGGCCAGCGCCTCGTTGGCGGGGGTGGCGGGCTGTGTCATGAAAAGGCTCCGTGCGGTGCGCGCGCGGGGCGGGCCAAGGGCACGGCGGCCCGTGGGCGGGGCGGTGCTGTGCGGCCGGCTTCCCTGCGCGAGGATGATCTCAACAGGTTCAAAGGGACTTTCTCAGCCGCCCGGTCCTCGAAAGATCCCGGCGACACCCCCAGCGGTCGTGTCCGGCAAGCCACCGGACACGGCGCGATTGTAGGGGTGCCCCGGATGTCCTGCTGCGCGCGGGGCCGTTCACGCGCGGGCCCGCCGCCCGGCCTTCAGCGGGGCGCCAGGCGGATGGCGCCGTCGAGGCGAATCACTTCACCGTTGAGCATGTCGTTTTCGAAGATATGCCGCACCAGCTTGGCGTAGTCCTGCGGCGTGCCCAGGCGGCTCGGGAAGGGCACGCCGGCGGCCAGCGCATCCTGCACCTCCTGCGGCATGCCAAACAGCATCGGCGTGCCGAAGATGCCGGGGGCAATCGTCATGTTGCGGATGCCGCTGCGGGCCAGGTCGCGGGCGATGGGCAGGGTCATGCCGACGATGCCGCCCTTGGAGGCGCTGTAGGCGGCCTGGCCGATCTGCCCGTCGTAGGCGGCGACGCTGGCGGTGGAAATCAGCACGCCGCGCTCGCCCGTGGCTTCGGGTTCGTTCTGGGACATCGCTTCGGCCGCCAGGCGGATCATGTTGAAGCTGCCGACCAGGTTCACCGCGATGGTCTTGCTGAACGCGGCCAGGCTGTGGGCGCCGTTCTTGCCCACGGTCTTTTCGGCCGGGGCGACGCCGGCGCAGTTGACCAGGCCCATCAGCTTGCCCAGGGACACGGCCTGCGCCACCACGGCCTGGCCGTCGGCTTCGCTGCTGACGTCGCAGCGCACGAAGGCGCCGCCAATGTCCTGGGCCACCGCCGCGCCCTTGTCCGCCTGCATGTCCGCGATGACGACCTTGCCGCCCTGCGCGGCCAGCATGCGTGCCGTGCCTTCGCCCAGGCCCGATGCGCCGCCGGTCACGATGAATACCTTGCCCTGAATGTCCATGCCGTATCTCCAGTGAATGACGTTGACGTAAACGTAAATTATGGCGGATGCGGCACGCGAAAAAAAGCCCGGCAGGGCCGGGCGCGGGGAGGGGTGCAGGGCTTATTTGAAGCCGACGCGGTCCAGCATCTGCTGCACCTTGGTCATGTTGGCGCCCACGGCGCTGATCGGGATGGTCTCGCTCTTGAACGGCTTGCCGCCGGTCATGGCCTTGAGCGCGGGGTTGGCGATGTCCACGCCCTTGGCGGCGGGCCATTCGTTGTTGCCGTTGGCAAAATAGTTCTGCGCTTCAGGGCTCGCGAGGTACTCCATGAACTTGATTGCGTTGGCGCGGTGCTTGGCGTACTTGGCGACGGCGCCGCCCGCGATGTTCAAGTGCGTGCCCCACGACTGCTGGTTCGGAAACACCACGCCGACCTTGTTGGCCACGGCAATGTCTTCGGGTTTGTCCGAGCGCATCAGGCGCGCCAGGTAGTAGCTGTTGGTCACGCCGATCTGGCATTCACCCGACGCCACGGCCTTGATCTGGTCGGTGTCGCCGCCCTTGGGGTCGCGCGCCAGGTTGGCCACCATGCCCTTGAGCCACTCCTGCGTCTTTTGCTCGCCCATGTGCTCGGTAACGGCGCCAAACAGGCTCAGGTTGTAGGGGTGCGAGCCCGAGCGGATGCACAGCTTGCCCTTGTTCTTCGGGTCGCCCAGCTCCTCGTAGGTGTCCACGTCCTCGGGGTTCATCTTGACCTTGTTGTAGACGATGACGCGCGCGCGGGTCGACAGGCCGAACCACGAAATGCCGCCGTCTGCGGCCGGCAGGCTGCGCAGGTTGGCCGGGATGGCGTCTTCGAGCACCTTGGACCTGATCGGCTGGAACAGCCCGTCGACCTCGCCGCGGTACAGGCGCGCCGCGTCGACCAGCAGGATCACATCGGCGGGGGAGGCCGAGCCCTCGGCCTTCAGGCGTGCCAGGATCCCGGCATCGTCGGCATCGACGCGGTTGATCTTGATGCCCGTGGCTTGGGTGAAGCCGCTGTAGAGCGCTTCATCGGTGGCGTAGTGGCGTGCCGAATAGAGGTTGACGACGTTCTCTTGGGCCTGCACGAAACCGCTGGCTGCGAGCAGGAAACAGGCTGCTGCGGCAGCCGTGGAGATTTTTTTCATGGGAAGGGCGAAGGAGGAATGGTAACGGGTGCAATGGTAAAGCAAACGCGAACCATTCGCAATACTGCCTGCGCGGTTGTGTTTTTTCGGCGGCACCCGGTCCCTGGGTCGCGCAAAAAAAAGCCCGGTCGAGACCGGGCTTGAACGAATCCCTGAAACCCGTGTTTCGAGAGGATCCGAGGAGACAACTGGGGTCCCGGCGGCGCCGGGACAGTGTTCGCATTATCAGGGTAATCCCTGCTTTGTGTCCAGCGCCTTGTGGCTGGACAGGCGCATGGCTCAGCGCTGCTTGCGGGCACCCGCAGCCGACTTGGCTGCGTCGGCGGCCGTGGTGGCCACGGCGTTGAAGTTGGCTTCAGCGGCGTCGGTGGCCTGCTTGACGGCCTTTTGCACCGATTCGAACGCGTTGTTGGCGGCCGACACGGCGCTCTTCATCACGGCCACGGCCGTTTCCGAGCCGGCGGGTGCGTTCTTCGACGCCGAGTCCACCAGGGTGGCGAAGTTCTTCTGCACTTCGGCGGTCTGCGACTCGACGGCCTTGCTGAATTCACCGCCGGTGCCCGAGGCGATGTCGTACAGGTGGCGGCTGTAGGAAGCTGCCTTCTCGGCCAGGGGCTGGAACAGGCCGGCCTGCAGGGCGATCAGTTCTTGTGCGTCCTTGACGCTGAGCACGGCCTGGGCGTGGCTGGCGGCCTCGTTCAGTGCGGCGCGCGAAGCGGTCACGTTCAGTTCGACCAGCTTTTCCACGCCTTCAAAGGCTTTGCTGGTCAGACCAAACAGGGTTTCGATGTTGGCTTTGTGTGCGGCCAGGATTTGTTCAGCGGTCAGGGACATGTGAGATCTCCAAAAGAAAGGAAAAGTCGAAAGCGACTGTGGTTCACAAATATCTGCGCTGGCATGCTTTCCGGGCCATGTTGCAGTGCAGCATAGTGCGGATTCTAGGGGCGACGGTGGCCGACACGCAAGCACTTTTTGTTGCGTTGCAACAAATTACGTTTTCTGTCCTTTGTTACGTCAAAACGACGGACTGCGGTCCCTTGCCGGAGGGCCTGTTGCCGCGCTGGCAAAATCCACGGCCATGAACACGACAGCGACCCCGGCGCGCCCTGCGCCCCAGCCGCGCAGCGCCTACGCCGCCTTTCGCCCCATCAGCACGCGCTGGGCCGACAACGATGTGTATGGGCATGTGAACAACGTCGTCTATTACAGCTGGTTCGACACCGCGGTGAACGCCCACCTGATCGAGCAGGGCGCGCTCGACATCCACGCGGGCCGGACCATCGGGCTGGTGGTCGAGACGCAGTGCAACTACTTTGCCCCGCTCGCCTTTCCGCAAACGGTGGAAGCGGGCATCCGCGTGGCGCGCCTGGGCAGCACGAGCGTGCGCTATGAAGTGGGGCTGTTCGCCCAGGGCGAGGCGCTGACGGCGGCGGCCGGGCATTTCATCCATGTGTACGTGGACCGCGCCACGCGCCGGCCCGCCGCGCTGTCACCGCGCCTGCACGGCGTGTTGCAGGCGCTGGTGCTGCCGGGCTGATATTTTGCTCTGGTATCAGGAGCTGCCAGCACATTCTGGGTATGCGCTCAAGCCGGTTTTGACCATATTTTTTTCGCAGCGGGCAGGGCGCGTTGCGATTGGCCTGGCGTGTCCGGGCCATGGCCTACACTTTCGCGTTGCCCGCGGCCGACGCGGCCAGGCGCTCGGGGCGCTGGCAGCGCATGCTGTGGCGCGGTACGCCGCGCCGGCCTGCCGTCCACAGCCCATTTCCGTGCGCCTGTTTTCAATATAACGAGGGAGACCCACGCATGAAGCATTTCCGCTGGCTGCTCATGGCCACACTGTCGGCCTTGCCCGGCCTGGCGCTGGCCGCCGACATCGATGGCAGCCGCCTGGCCCTGTGGTGGGGCGTGCCGTTTGCCGGCGTTCTGCTGTCGATCGCGCTTCTGCCGCTGCTGGCACCCATTTTCTGGCACCACCATTACGGCAAGGTGGTGGCGGGCTGGGCGCTGGCCTTTCTGCTGCCGTTTGCCGCGGTCTTCGGCCCGGCGGCGGCCGGCGCGAGCCTGGTGCATGCGCTGCTGGCCGAATACATTCCGTTCGTGATCCTGCTGACGGCGCTGTTCACGGTGGCGGGCGGCATCTACATCCGCGGCAACCTGCAGGGCAGCCCCGGGCTCAATACCGCCATCCTGGCCATCGGCGCCGTGCTGGCCAGCTTCATGGGCACGACCGGGGCGTCGATGCTGCTGATCCGCCCGCTGATCCGCGCCAACGACCAGCGCAAGCATTGCGCGCACGTGGTGATCTTTTTCATCTTCATCGTCTCCAACGCCGGCGGCTCGCTGACGCCGCTGGGCGACCCGCCGCTGTTCCTGGGCTTCCTCAAGGGCGTCGACTTCTTCTGGACCGTGGCCCACATCTTCCAGGAGACGCTGTTCCTGGTCGGCGTGCTGCTGGCGCTGTTCTATGCGCTCGACACCTGGTACTTCCGCCGCGAAGGCCAGGGCGGCGGGCAGCGCCGCGACCCGACGCCCGACACGCGCACGATCGGCTTCGATGGCAAGGTCAACTTCGCGCTGCTGGGCGTGGTGGTGGCGCTGGTGCTGCTCAGCGGTTTCTGGAAGTCGCCCGTGGTGTTCGACGTCGCGGGCACGCCCGTCGGCCTGCCGGGCCTGGTGCGTGACGTGGGCTTGGTCATCGTCACGCTGGTGTCGCTGTGGCTCACGCCCGCGCAGGTGCATGCCGACAACCAGTTCGGCTGGGGGCCCATGCAGGAAGTGGCCAAGCTGTTCGCCGGCATCTTTCTGACCATCATTCCGGTCATCGCCATGCTCAAGGCCGGCGTGGGCGGGCCCTTTGGCGCCATCGTCGCAGCCGTCACGCGCCCCGATGGCGCGCCCGATCCGGCGATGTACTTCTGGGCGTCGGGGCTGCTGTCCTCGTTCCTCGACAACGCGCCGACCTACCTGGTGTTCTTCAACACCGCCGGCGGCAATCCGGCCGAGCTCATGACCACGCTGGCGCCCACGCTAGCCGCCATCTCGGCGGGCGCCGTGTTCATGGGCGCCAATACCTACATAGGCAACGCGCCCAACCTGATGGTCAAGGCCATCGCCGAGGACCGCGGCGTCAAGATGCCGAGCTTCTTCGGCTACATGCTGTGGTCCTGCGGCATCCTGGTGCCGCTGTTCATCCTGATGACCTTCGTCTGGTTCCGCTGAAACTGAAAGAAAGCCCGCCATGAACAAACCCCGCATCCTGATCGCCCGTGCGATCTTTCCCGAAGTGGTCGAGCGGCTCGCGCAGCACTTCGAAGTCGAAGCCAATCCCGAGGACGCCCTCTGGTCGCCACAGGAGCTGGCCGAACGCCTGGCCGACAAGGATGGCGCCCTCACCACCGGCAGCCAGCGCATCGACTCCGAACTGATCGCCGCCTGCCCGCGCCTGAAGATCGCGGCCAACATGGCCGTGGGCTACAACAACTTCGACGTCGAGGCCATGACCGCCGCGGGCGTGCAGGGCACCAACACGCCCGATGTGCTGACCGAGACCACGGCCGACTTCGGCTTCGCGCTGCTCATGGCGACCGCGCGGCGCATGGCCGAGTCCGAGCATTACCTGCGCGCCGGGAAATGGAACAAATGGAGCTACGACATGTTCGCCGGCACCGAAGTGCACGGCAGCACGCTGGGCATCATCGGCATGGGCCGCATCGGCCAGGGCATTGCCAAGCGCGGCGCGCACGGCTTCGGCATGGACGTGGTCTACCACAACCGCTCGCAGCTCTCGCCCGAACTCGAGGCCGAGTGCAAGGCCCGCTATGTCGGCAAGGAAGAGCTGCTGCGCAGCGCCGACCACGTGGTACTGGTGCTGCCCTACACCGCCGAGTCGCACCACACCATCGGTGCGGCCGAGCTGGCGCTGATGAAGCCCACGGCCACGCTGGTCAACATCGCGCGCGGCGGCATCGTGGACGACGCGGCCCTGGCGCACGCGCTGCGCACGCGCCAGATCGCGGCGGCCGGGCTCGATGTGTTCGAGGGCGAGCCCAGCGTGCACCCCGACCTGCTCACGGTGCCTAACGTCGTGCTGACGCCGCACATCGCCAGCGCCACCGTGGCCACGCGCTTGGCGATGGCCAACCTGGCCGCCGAAAACCTGATCGCGTTCTTTGACGGGCGCGGCGCGCTCACCCCCGTGAACCGCGTCGGCGACTGAATTGCATAATTGGCAGTCAAATATGCCTCCAGCCCTTATGGGGCATGCGTTGACAGCTATTGAAACAAGAGTGAACTGCCTTTGACTACCGACACCCTCGTTCTCGCCGCCCTGCTGCTGCTCGTGGTCGTTCTGCTGGCGCTGCTGCTGTGGCGCCGCCCGCGCGTGGAACTGCCGCCCGAATGGGGAGCGCGCCTGCAGGCCCTGGAAGCCACGGCCCAGTCCACCCAGCTGGCGGTGGCCAAGAACGACGGCGCGCTCGACGGCATGGGCCAGCAGCTGCGCGGCTCCACGCAGGCCATGCAGGGCACGCTCGATTCGCTGCGCCATGCGGTGGACGAGCGCCTGGCGCAGGCGGTGGCCGAGTCGCGCACCGGGCGTGCCGAGCTGTCGGACACCCTGGCGGGCTTTCGCACCGAGCTGATGCAGACCACGGCGGCGCTGGCGGCCGAGAGCGTGAAGTCGCGCCAGGCCATGGCCGAGAGCACGCAGCTATTCGAGCAGCGCATCCAGGAGCGCTTCGAGGCGCTCACGGGCGCCACGCGGCAGACGCTCGACTCGCTCAAGGGCGACATCCAGAGCCAGCTCGGCACCATGTCCACGGCGCTCAAGGACCAGCTCGAAGGCAACGGCCACCAGATCAAGAACCAGTTCTCGGTGCTGCAGGACGCGGTCTCGCAGCAGCTCGCCGGGCTGGTGCAGGGCAGCCAGCACAACGCCGAGCAGCTGCGCACGGCGCTCAACGAGCGCCTGGCCGCCATCCAGGCCGACAACTCGACCAAACTCGAAGAAATGCGCCGCACGGTGGACGAAAAGCTGCACGCCACGCTCGAGCAGCGCCTGGGCGAGTCGTTCAAGCTGGTCAGCGACCGGCTCGAACAGGTGCACAAGGGCCTGGGCGAGATGCAGACGCTGGCCGGCAGCGTCGGCGACCTCAAGCGCGTGATGACCAACGTGAAGATGCGCGGCACCTGGGGCGAGCTGCAGCTGGGCGCCATCATCGAGAACGTGCTCACGCCCGGCCAGTACGCGCGCAACGTCAAGACCGTGCCGGGCAGCGATGAGCTGGTCGAGTTCGCGATCCGCCTGCCGGGCCAGAGCGACGAGCAGCCGGTGTGGCTGCCGATCGATTCCAAGTACCCGGTGGAGCAGTACCAGCGCCTGATGGACGCGCACGACACGGCCGACAAGTCGGCCATTGCGTCGGCCGGCAATGCGTTCGAGACCTCGATCAAGCTCGAAGCGCGCAAGATCTATGGCAAATACGTCTCGCCCCCGCACACCACCGACTTCGCCGTGCTCTACCTGCCCACCGAAGGGCTGTTCGCCGAAGTCATGCGCCGCCCCGGCCTGGTCGAGGCGGTGCAGAACGACTGCCGCATGATGATCACGGGCCCGGCCAACCTGGCGGCCATGCTCAGCAGCCTGCAGATGGGTTTCAAGACGCTGGCGATCGAGAAGCGCTCGTCCGAAGTCTGGAACATGCTGGGCCAGGTCAAGACCGAGTTCGCCAAGTTCGGCGACGTGGTCGAGGCCACCAAGAAGTCGATCGACGCGGCCGCCAAGAAGTTTGACGAGGTGGGGGTGCGCACGCGCGCCATCCAGCGGCGCTTGCGCGACGTGCAGGCCCTTCCGGCCCCTGAAGAGGGCGGGCTGCTGGTCGCCGCGCCCGAAACGGCCATGCCGGCCGCGCCTTCGCCGAGCGAAGGCGAGTGACATGAACGCCGCGCTGGCCCGTCTGATCGCGGGACAGGTCTGCGTGCATGCCTGCATGGCCGGCATGCGCATGGCTGCGCCGCTGCTGGCGCTGCGCGCGGGCTACAGCGCAGCGGCCGTGGGCGTGCTGCTGGCGCTGTTTGCGCTGACCCAGGTGTTCTTGGCGCTGCCCGCGGGGCGCTATGCCGACCGCCATGGACTGCGCCGTCCGGTGGGCTTTTGCGTGGTGGCGGCCGCCAGCGGCGCGGGGCTCGCGCTGGCATTTCCGGTGTTCGAGGTGCTGTGCGCGGCGGCCTTGCTCACGGGCGGCGCCACGGGTGCGGCCACGATCGCGCTGCAGCGCCACGTCGGCCGGGCCGCCCACAGCGCCACGCAACTCAAGCAGGTGTTCAGTTGGCTGGCGATCGGACCGGCCATCTCCAACTTCATCGGCCCCTTCTTTGCCGGCCTGATGATCGACCATGCGGGCAGCGCCGCCGGCAGCCTCGGCGGCTTTCGCTGGGCGTTCGCGCTGCTGGCGGTGCTGCCGCTGGCCACCTGGTTCTGGGTGCGCCACACGGTGGAGCTGCCGCCCGTGATCGCCGCCACGGGCGGGCCGCAGCAGCGCGTGTGGGACCTGTTGCGCGAGCCGCGCTTTCGCCGCCTGATGCTGGTCAACTGGGTGCTGTCGTCCTGCTGGGACGTGCACACCTTCGTCGTGCCGCTGCTGGGCTACGAGCGGGCACTGAGCGCGTCGGTCATCGGCACCATCCTGGGGGCCTTCGCCATTGCCGCGGCGCTGGTGCGCATGGCGATGCCGCTGGTGGCGCAGTGGCTGCGCGAATGGGCGGTGATCGCCGGCGCCATGGTCGCCACCGCGGCGTTGTTTGCGGTCTATCCGCTGCTGACCACGGCCTGGTCGATGGGCCTGTGCTCGGTGCTGCTGGGCCTGTCGCTGGGCTCGGTGCAGCCGATGATCATGAGCATGCTGCACCAGATCACGCCCGAGCAGCGGCACGGCGAGGCCCTGGGCCTGCGCCTCATGGCCATCAACGCCTCCAGCGTGATGATGCCCCTGCTGTTTGGCACCGCCGGCGCGCTGATCGGCGTGGCGGGCCTGTTCTGGGTGGTGGGCACGGGCGTGGGGCTGGGATCGCGGCTGGCCTGGCTGCTGCGGCCGCCGGCCCGCGCGCGGGACTGATGCCCGCCAGCGAAGCCGGCACGGAGCACGGTTGATCTGGAACGGAAATCAGCTGGCGAGCTGGTAGAACTCGCGGATCCAGCGCCAGGCCTCCTGTGGCTCGTCGGTGTACCGGAACAGCTCCAGGTTTTCGCGCGAAATGGTGCCTTCCTCGACCAGCACGTCAAAGTCGATGAGCCGTTTCCAGTAGGCGGTGCCGAACAGCACGATCGGCAGCTGCTTGGCCTTCTTGGTCTGCACCAGGGTCAGCACCTCGAACAGCTCGTCCAGCGTGCCAAAACCGCCTGGAAACGCGACCAGGGCCTTGGCGCGCATCATGAAATGCATCTTGCGCAGCGCAAAGTAGTGGAACTTGAAGCTCAGCGTGGGCGAGATGAAGCGGTTGCCGCTTTGCTCGTGCGGCAGCGTGATGTTGAGCCCCACGTTGAGTGCGCCTTCGTCGCTGGCGCCGCGGTTGGCCGCCTCCATGATGCCGGGGCCGCCGCCGGTGCAGATGTAGAGCCGGTTGTCAGGGAGCTGGCGGTTGCTGTGTTCGGCCACCAGGCGCGCGAACTGGCGCGCCTTGTTGTAGTAGCCGGCATTGCGCACGGCGCGCTCTGCCAGCGCCAGGCGCTCGGCATCGCCGCTGGCCTGCGCCTGGGCCAACTGCTGCGCGGCTTCGTCGGGGGCCACAAAACGCGCACTGCCATAGACGACGATGGTGTTCTGGATGCCCTGTTCGGCCTGGCCCAGCTCGGGCTTGAGCAATTCGAGTTGCAAGCGGATGCCGCGCGTCTCGCGCCGGAACAGGAATTCGGGGTCGGCAAAGGCGAGCCGGTTGGAATTGGCCTCCAGCGGGTTGCCGTTGGTGGACTGGTTGTGCAGTTCGTCCCAGACATCGGAGAGACTGCGTTCATTGAGTTGGGTGGTGGCGTCCATGGCGTGATTGTGGCGGGGATTTTGCAGGCACCGGAGGGGCGCAAGCAAAAGGGGAGGCCGGGACCAGGGGCCATGTGGGCGCCACGCGCCCGGGTTATGGCAGCGCCAGAAGGCTGTCGATGCGGTAGCGGGGCAGGCCGAGCAGGCTGGGGGACACAGCCGACAGGATGGGGTAGTTGGCTGTCCGCGTCTGCTCCTCGAAGGACTGCGCGAACGCCCGCACGGCAGCGACGTCGCCGGCGGTTTCCGGGCGGCTGAGCGAGTGTTCTGCATCGGCCAGGGAGCGCAGGACCTCGGCGCGGGCGGCATCGCTCTGCTGGGCTGCCCGCACGATCTGCGGCAAGGCCTGGCGCAGGCCGCTCGGCCCGTCGAGCTCCCAGGCGCCCGGATCGATGATGGCCGGCTCGGGCTCCGCCCGTACCCGTGCGAACTGCCCGGTGGGAAAACGCTTGCCATCGCCCTTGATGGCCAGGCTGTCGCGCACCTGCGGCCACTGCGACTCCGGTACGGTGAAGTAATCCAGTTGGCCCTGGGCGTTGGGGCTCACCTGGATGCCGGCGGGAACCAGCGCCCGGTTGAACCGGCCTGCGAGCGCGGCCGGTGGCAGGCCGGCTTCGATCCGCAGCGACATGGTGTGCCGGGGTGCCCCGTTGAGTGAAAAGACCAGGGTCTCCTGGCCGCTGGCCTGCAAGCTTTGCTGGTCCAGGCCGCGAATCCGAAAGCGCTGCCGCGCCGGAGTGTCACCGCTGTACGCGAGCTGGGCGTCCAGGCGGTGGCCGCTGTGCTCGGCCCGGTCCTTCCACAGCTGCGCGAGGCGGTGCTGCTGTTTCTCCAGCGCGCCTTCGCGCACGTAGCTGCCGGCGAGCTTGAGGCTGAGCTGGGCCTTGACGTCCTGCAGTTGCGACGACAGCTCATCCAGAAAGGCCAGCGCCTGCTGGGCGCTGGCCACCTTTGCGTTGAGCTCCGGCGCCCAGACCCCCAGGCCCTGCCGTGGTGTGGGGGCAGCCATGCTCCGCAGGAGCGGTGCCGCCGGCATTGTCGGTGCCACTGGCACAGTGGAGCGCTGCGCCGCGCCGGTGGCTGGAAGCTGGGCTTGCAGGGAGGGAGAGCGGTCTGCGCTGGAGAGGGGCGTGAGCTGCATGGAGGCGGAGGCGGGGTGCGCGGTCAGAGAAGGTCGAACAGCGACAGGCCGCTGACCTTGCTGTAGGCCTTCTGTGTGGCTTGCAGCGCCGTGCTGTAACCCGACAGGCGTGTGGCGGCTTCTCCGTAGTCCAGTTGCCCGAGGGTGATCATGGCCTGCTGGTTCGACACGCTGACGTTGCCGTGGTTGCTGTCCAGCGTGGCAAGGATGTTCTGGGTGCCGCCGAGGCCGGCGATCTTGCCGCTGACCGACGAGAGCGCATCGTCCAGGGCCTTGATGGTGTCGCCCACGGTATCGCCGGTGTTCATTCCGGTGGTTTGCAGGGTGGTGGCCGTGCGGTCCAGTGAATTGAGCAGAGCGGCCATCTCAGACAGCGTGACGTTGGCCGTCTGCGTGATGCCATGGCCCACGACGACCTGTTGCGGCGCGGTGTTGCCCGTGAACGTATAGCGGGCGCCCAGGGGCTGGGTATCGTCGTAGGTGACCGTGTCCGTTGCGCTGACCGTGCCGGAGAACAGGTAGCGGCCCTCCTGGTCCTTGCTGTTGCTGCTGTAGAAAAGGCTGTCGCGCAGGGCCGTCAGAGAGCTTGCCATCGCCTTCACGTCTTCCGAGGTGTTGCTGCCGTCCCGGGCCCACACCAGCAGATCGCGCACCTGCAGCATGTCCTGCACCATGCTGCCGAGCGCCGTTTCATTCTGCATGAGGCGGGTGCTGAGCGCGCTGATGTTGTCGCGGTATTGCGTGAGCGCGGCATCCTCGCGCGCCATGCGCGACAGGCGGACGTTGGAGATCGGGTCGTCGGAGGGTTGCAGCAGGCGCTGCCCGGAGGACATTTGCTGCATGACATGCTCCAGCCGGGCATTGGCGTTCTGCAGCGCCGTGTTCATGGTGGCGTGAAACTGGGTGGTGGCGATGCGCATGTTCTGCCCTTAGTTCATCATGGCCAGCGTGCTGTCGAACAGCTGGTTGGCAACGGCAATGACTTTCATGTTGGCCTGGTACATCTGCTGGAACTGCACCAGGTTTATGGCCTCTTCGTCAGAGTTCACCCCGCTGGTGTTCTTCCAGTTGGCCACGGCGTAGTTGCGCACGGTTTCCGTCACGCTCAGCGCGCTGTGGTTCTGCTGGCTGTCCGTGCCCAGCTTGCTGACCAGTTGCGTGTAGGCGTCACCCATCAGCACGCTGCCCAGGGTGCCGACTGCAATGGGCTGGTTCTTCAGGTCGATCAATTGCAGCAAGTTGGCGCTGTCGCCCTGCAGTGCCGGGTCAGCAGAAAAGCCCAGGTCCTGTGGCGTGAGGCCGGCCGTGACCTGCAGCATGCCGGACGTGCTGCTGGCATTGAAGACGAACAGCGGTTTGCCGGACTCCGGTGTGGCCGCCGTGCTGCCCATGGAGTACCCAGCGGTCAGCGTGTCATTGAACTTCTTGCTGATCTCACCGGCCATGTCGGTGACCGACTGGGCCAGGGGCACCAGCACCTTGTCTTCATAGCTGGCCAGCCCGCCGAGCTGGCCGCCCAGGTCGGTGCCGGTCACGCCGAAGGATTGGGTGGCGAACTGGACCACCAGCGATTGCCCGCCGCCAGTGAGGGGCTTCACTTCCAGCGTGGCCGCCATCGATCCCGCCACCAGGGGCTGGCCGCCGCGCAGCGAGACGCTGCGCGAGCCATCGGGCTGGTTCACGACCTGGACTCCGACCAGGGCAGCGAGCGCGTCGATCTTGTTGTCGCGCTCGTCCATGAGGCCGGACGGGCTGGCCCCTGTGGCCGAGGCGGAAGCGATCTTTTCGTTGAGCTTGGCGATGTCGGTGGCCAGGGCATTGACTTGGGCCACCGTGGTGCTGCGCTGCTGCGCAACCGATGCGCGCTGGCCCGAGAGCACCTGGTTGAGACTGTTGAAGCGCTGGGCCAGGGCCTCGGCAGAGCTGATGACCTGCTGGCGCAGCGGGCTGGACGTGGGCTCCACGCTGGCCGCGTTCAGGGCGCTGAAGAAGGCGTCCAGGCCGCTGTTGATGGAGGCACTGTCGTCGCCCATGACCTGCTCGAGCTGGGTCAGGTAGGGCTGGGTGGTGGCGTGCTGGCCGAGGTTGGAGGCCGCGTTCCACATTTGCAGGTTCTTGTAGTCGTCGCTGAAGCGGAACAGCGACGGGATGTTGACGCCGTCGCCGGCCGCGAACGGGCCCGAGCGCGAAGGCTGGGCCGAGGTCAGCAGGATGCCCTGGCGGGTGTAGCCCGGCGTCATGAGGTTGGCGACGTTCTGGCTGGCGACGGTCAGGGCCGCTTGCGCCGCCAGCGTGCCGGACAGGGCGTTGTTGATCATGCTCATGGAATGGGCGCTTTCTGAAAAAGGTGGCCTGGGTGGCCTTAAGGCTTCAAGGCGGCCGTGGCGGGCGAAAACTTAAGCGGCCCGTCTGTGGCCGGATCGGCCGGTGCGAGCAGCTGCTGCAGGATGACGTCGGCAATGCCGAACGCCCGCTGCCCGGCCATGGCGTCGGCCACCATGGTGTCGGCCAGTTCCAGCAGGCTGCCGTGGGTCGGGCTTTTAAACATGCCGTCTTCGCCAGCGATCTCGCGGGCGCTGCGGCGCATCTGCTTGAGCATTTCGCCGATGAACAGGCCTTCGAACTTGACGGCGGCCTGCTCGGCCTTGGCCGCTTCGCGGATGGCGGGCTCGGTCGCGCTGGCGGCCGGGGCCAGTGAAAAGGGCTGGGGGTGCAGTTCGTTCATGGAGAGTCTTAGATCACGACCAGTTCGCCGTCGATGGCGCCGGCCTGGTCCAGCGCCTGCAGGATGGCCATGATGTCGTCGGGCGTGGCGCCGGTGCTGTTGATGGTGTCGATGATGGTTTGCAGCTTGGTGCTGGTGGGCCAGTTGAACATCCGCCCATTGCCTTGCTCTACGCTCACGCGCGACTGCGGCGTGACCGCGGTCTGGCCCTGGCTGAACGGCGCGGGCTGGCTGACCTGGGGCTGCTCGTTGATCACCACCTTGAGCGCGCCATGCGACACGGCGGCCGGCCGCACCGTGACGCCTTGGGCGATGACCACGGTGCCGGTCTTGGAGTTGAAGATGACCTTGGGGGTTTCGATGCCGACATTGACGCTCAGCGCCTGCAGCTGGGCCACGAAGGCGACGCGCTCGGTCGGGTTCTGCGGGGCCTGCACTTCCACGCTGGTGGCGTCGCGCGTGGTGGCGACGGCGCCGAAGCGCCGGTTGATCGATGCCACGATATTCGTCGCGGTCTCGAAGTTGGGGCGGCGCAGGCTCAGGCGTACGGTGGGCCGGGTGTCGAAATCTGTCTCGATTTCGCGCTCGATGGTGGCGCCGTTCGGAATGCGCCCGGCCGTGGGGGTGTTCACCGTCACGCTGGAGCCGCTGGCACCCTGGGCGTTCAGGCCGCCGACCACGAGGTTGCCTTGGGCCAGCGCATAAACCTCGCCGTTGGCCGCGCGCAAGGGCGACAGTAGCAGCGCACCGCCGCGCAGGCTCTTGGCGTCGCCCAGCGACGACACGGTGACGTCGATGGTCTGGCCTCTGCGGTAGCCCGGCGGGAAGACCGCGCTGACCATCACCGTGGCCACGTTCTTGGTCTTGGAGTCGGTGCGTTCGGGCAGCTTGACGTCGAACTGCTTGAGCAGGTTCGTGACCGACTGGCCGGCCGATTTGACCTGGGTGCTGTCACCCGAACCATTGAGGCCGACCACGATGCCGTAGCCGACCAGTTGGTTCTCGCGCACACCTTCGACCTGCACCAGGTTGCGCAGGCTTTGCGCCGCCAGGGCCGGCGCGGCGCACAGGCACAGCGTCAATAGAAAGGGGGCAAGGCGCAACAATTTCATGGCAACTTCTTTTGCAAGCTCAGAAAGGCATCCAGGGGCCGTTGAAGAACGTCATCAGCCAGCCCTGGCGCTGGGTGTCGGCCAAGGCACCGCGCCCCGAATACACGATGCGCGCATTGGCGATGCGCTGCGACGACAGGCGGTTGTCGGTGTCGATGTCGGCGACGCGAACGTAACCGCTGACGCGGATAAATTCCTCGCCCTGGTTCAGCGTCAGGCTTTTTTCGCCGCGAATCTGCAGCAAGCCGTTGGGCAGCACCTCCTGCACGACCACGGTGATCGCACCCTGCAGGGTGTTTTGCTGCATGCTGGAGCCGCTGCTGTCAAAGTGGCGCTGGGCATCGATGCCGATGTCGGTCTTGAGCGTCTTGCCCAGCAGCACACTGGGCGCTACCGAGGCGCTGCTGTTCTTGCCGGTGCTGGTGCCGGTTTTCTTGCTCGCCTGGGTGGTTTCCTGCAGCACCACGGTGAGCACGTCGCCGGGCCGGAACGCCCGGCTGTCCGAGGTCAGTGAAGAAAACGCGAGCGGGGAAAATACGCCGCCCGACTGCCCTCGCTGCACGGCAAGGGGCGCAGTGGCGAACTCGAGAGCTTCCGCGGGACCCGAGGGCGGGACTGTGGCCACCGTTTCGCAGGCGGCCAGTGCCAGGCAGGCGAGCGACGCGGCGATTGCCTTGCAGCCTTGCATCAGCGCACTGCCTGGACCAGGTTCTGCAGCATGCCGTCGGCGGCCGACAGTACCTTCGTGTTCATTTCGTAGGTGCGCTGAGCGGCGATCATGTCGACCATTTCCTCCACCACCTGCACGTTCGAGCCCTCCAGCGTCCCCTGCTTGAGTTTGCCACGGCCGTCTTCGCCGGGGTTACCCTCGGTCGGTGCGCCGCTGGCGGTGGTCTGTTTGTAGAGATTGTCGCCCAGGGCCAGCAGGCCGGTGGGGTTGATGAAGTGGGACAGCGTGATCTGGCCCAGCTCGGTGGGCGTGGTCGTGCCGGGCACGGTGGCCGAAACCACGCCGTTCTCGCCGATGGAGATGGCCGTGGCATTGGCCGGAACGGTGATTTCGGGACGCAGTGGCAGGCCCTGCGCATTCACCAGGCGCCCTTCGGAATTCACGGAAAGCTGGCCGGCGCGCGTGTAGGCGGATTCGCCACTGGCCATCTCCACCTGGAGGAATCCGTTGCCGGTGATGGCCACGTCCAGCGCCTGGTTGGTCGTCTGCATATTGCCCGTGGTGAACAGCTTTTGCGTGCCGACCATGCGCGTGCCATTGCCCAGTTGCACGCCCGAGACGGAGGTGCGGTTGTTGTCCAGTTGGGCGCCGGGCTGCTGCTCGACGGAATAGAAGAGGTCTTCGAAGACGACGCGGTCGCGCTTGAAGCCGACGGTGTTGACGTTGGCCAGGTTGTTGGCGATGGCCTGCAATTTGGCATCTTGCGCCTGCACGCCGGTCTTGCTGATCCACATGGCTGGGTTCATGGTTTTCTCCTGAGGGGGTGTCTGGGTTTACTCTCGCAACAGCCGGTTGCCGTTGGCCGCCATGTCGTCGGCGGCCTTGAAGAGCTTCATATGGAATTCGAAATCGCGGCTGAGCGTCATGGTGGCAACCATCTCTTCCACCGCCGACACGTTGCTGCTTTCAAGGTGGCCGCTGCGCACCTGCACGGTGTCGTCCGCGGGCAGCGCCACGCCCGCACGGCCGACGATCAGGCCCGCTTCGTTCTTGGTCAGGTCGTTGGCAGCGGGCTTGACCAGCTTGAGGCGGTCGACGGGCTGCATTGTTTCCTGGCCGTTGGGCTGCACCGAGATCGTGCCGTCTGCGCCAATGGCGATGCGCGATGCGGGCGGCAGCACGATGGGGCCGCCGTCGCCGATCACCGCCCGGCCGTTGAGGGTCAGCGTGCCGCTGCTGTCGAGCGCGAACGCACCGCTGCGCGTATAGGCCTCGCCATTGCCGTGGGCCACGGTGAAGAAGCCTTCGCCGCTGATGGCCGCATCCAGGTCGCGCCCGGTGGGCGCCAGGGTGCCTGCGCGCGTATTCACCGCGTTGGCCTGCAGCTGGCTCATGTGCCGGGCGTCGTAGCCGAAACCGTCCACGCTCTGGCTGGTCGCCAATTCGAGGTCGGCGCGAAAGCCGCTGGTCTGAAGGTTCGCCAGGTTGTTCGCATGCACCTGCTGGGCCCGCAGGGACCGTTCGGCGCCGCTCATCGCGGAGTAGATCAGTGCATCCATGCCGTGCTACCTCAGACAGCCTGCATCAAGGTTTTCATCATGTCGCTCTCGGCAGAGATGACCTTGGTGTTGGCCTGGTAGTTGCGCTGGGACGTCATCAGGCTTACCAGTTCGGAGGTCATGTCCACGTTCGATTGCTCGATCGCGCCCACGGTCAGCGCACCCGTCATGCCACTGCCCGGCGTGCCGTAGAGCGGCGTGCCCGAGCCGCTGGACGTGGTCCAGCTGGTGTCGTTGACCGAGACCAGGGCGTTTTCGTTGGGGAACGTGGCCAGGGCGACGGTGCCGACCTTCTGCTTCTGGCCATTGCTGTATTGCGCCACCACCGAACCGTCTTCGGACAGCTGCACGCCTACCAGCGCACCCGATGCGTAGCCGTTGGTCGCGTTGACGGTGTTGGTGGTCTCGCCGGCGAACTGGGTCGAACCTGCGTAGTTGATGTCGATTTCCATATCCTCCGCGCCGGTGGTGGGCGTGACCAGTGTTAGGTGGGCGGTGGGGAGGGGTTGCTTCAGCTGGCCAGTAGGCTCGAATTCCATCACCGTAGGAGTGCCGGCAGTGACTCCATCGATGGCGTAGTTAACTGTGACTTCGTTGGTGCCGGTCTTGACGAAGTACTGTGTCACGGTGTGCTTGGCACCCAGCGAGTCATAGGCCACGGCTACCGAGGAGCTGTTATAGGACAGCGGGTTTGTGGGGTCGAATGGGGTGACCGTGGGTGCTGTCCAGTCGGCGGAAAGATTGCCTACATATTCGAGCCTGGTGCTGGCCTGGGCCGCGATCTGGCCCGTGGGCACCTTGATGTCGCCCATGGCGCCCAGGGCCGCGCCCGGCATGGGGACGCCGGCCGCATCGACCACGGCGTTATAGCCCTGCACTTTGCGGTTGAAGCTGTCGACCAGATAGCCGTCCTTGTCGGTGGCGAAAATGCCCACCCGCGTGTAGAGCTCGACGCCAGTGGAGTCTTTGGTGACGAAAAAACCCCGTCCCTGAATGGTGGCGTCCAGGCCGCGGCCCGTGGTGAGCACGCCGCCGCCGATGTCGATGCTTTGGGTCTGCGAGCCGATGCGCACGCCGCTCGGCTGGGAGCCCGCGTACATCGAGGAGAAATTGGCACGGCTGGACTTGAAGCCGTAGGTGCCCGAGTTGGCGATGTTGTTGCTGATGGTGTCCAGCGACGTGTTGATGGCGTTGATGCCGGAGAGGGCGATTTCGAAGCTCATGGCGGTTCCTTGTTCAGTGGCTGGTGGAGGAGGGCTGGCCGTTGAAGCCGGTGATCAGGCCGGGCTGCACCTGGCCCGCGCCGGAGACGCTCAGAAGAGGCATGCCCGAGCTGGACAGCCGCACGCTCGCCAGGGTGCCGGTGACATCCAGCGGGGGCGTTTCCTTGTTGTCGGCGACGATTTCCATGCGGTAGGTGCCCGGTGGCAGGCCCAGCTTGGCGGGGTCGATCGTGTAGTGCGCCGCGCCGGGGCTCAGCGTGCCCAGTTCGATGCGCTGGGTGCTGCCGTCGCCGGCAGTGAGAACCAGTGTGTTCTGTGCGCTGAGGTTCTCCAGCGTGAAGCCGATCTGGACGGGCTCCCCGGCCAGGGTCACCGTGTCGCTGCGCACCGTGATCTGCGAGCCGACCTGGGCACCGAGGGACAGCAGCTGCAGGCTGGACAGGATGGACGTGCTCGCCGCGCCCTGGTCGGTCAGCTTTTGCAGCGCCTCCATCTGGCTGAGCTGGGCCAGCTGGCCGACGAATTCGCTCGGATCCGTGGGCTCCAGCGGGTTCTGGTTCCTGATCTGGGCGACCAGCAGGGTGGTGAACAGGTTGGAGACGGATGCCGCCGAGCCCGCTGCATTGGCGATGCCTGTGTCGACGCCAGCGCTCTGGCCGCTGGTGGAGGAAGGGGTTTGCATGGGATCAGCCTTCGCCGAGTTTCAGGAGGGATTGCTGCATCGACTTGACGCGGCTGAGCACCTCCACATTGGTTTCAAAGGCGCGCGATGCCGACAGCATGTCGGTCATCTCGGCCACCGGGTTGACATTGGGGTAGAACACTTCGCCCTGGTCGTTGGCCAGCGGGTGGCCAGGCTCGTAGACCTTGCGCAGGGGCTCGGTGCTCTGGATCACGTCGAGCACCTGCACGCGCGCTCCGGGCAGCTGATCGCCGCTGGCCGCCCGGTTGATGGCCGAAAACACCGGTTTGCGCGCGCGGTAGGTGTCGGCTTCGTTGCCGGCCGCCGACTGTGCGTTGGCCAGGTTGCTGGAGATGGTGTTGAGGCGCACGGTCTGGGCCGTCATGGCCGAACCGGCAATCTCGGTGATCATTCGGAATGACATGGTCTTACTGTCCCGCGATGGCTTTGGCAAGGCCCTTGAGCTTCATGTTGGTGAAGGCCAGGCTGGTCTGGAAATCCGAGGCGTTCTGCGAAAAGACAGCCTGCTCCACGCCAAGCTCGACGGTGTTGCCGTCCTGGGAAGGGTGGTTGGGCACGCGGTACAGCAACTCCGCGTCGCCGGTGTCCAGCGCCAGGCTGTCATGGCTGTCGCGGGTGCGGCTGAGCGCCGCAGAGAAATTGATGTCGCGCGCCTGGTAGCCAGGGGTGCTTTCGTTGGCCAGGTTGGATGCAAGGACCTTGGTACGATCCGCGCGCAGCCTGAGCGCATCCTGGTGGATGCCCAGCGCCTTGTCGAAGTGAATTCCCATATCGTTCCTCTTCTCCTGATGTACACAAAAAACGTTCACGGCCGGTCGCTGTTGCGTGCCGCCTTCGTGGGGGCATTGCTCGGGGCGACGCTGTCGCAGGCGGCCAGCCCGGAACCTGCGGTCCAGGTCGAGGCGGCGGTGCGCCAGTTTCTGGCCGAGCAGGCCACGCTCAAGGGTTTGGTGGACCCCGCCTTCGAGCTGAGCTTCGTCAGCCGTGCCCCGGTGCCGGCGCCCTGCCCGCAGGCGGTCGCCGTCGACGCGATGGAGACGCGGTATCTCAGCCGCATGCGCTTCAGCGCCACTTGCCCTGGCCAGGCCGGCTGGCAGCGCGACTGGATCGTGCGTGCCGAGGTTTCGGCCATGGTGGTGGTGGCTGCGACCGACGTGCCCGCCAACCGCCCGCTGGCCGAGGCCGACCTGACGCAGGAGCGGCGCAAGCTCGCCGACATGGCCGACAGCCTGCCGGCGCTGGACGCCGCGATCGGCCAGGCCAGCGCGCGCGCGCTGCGCGCGGGGCAGGTGGTGCAGCCGCGCTTTCTAGCGCAGCCCGTGCTGGTCAAGCGTGGCGACAGCGTGCACATCGTGGCCCGCAGCGGGCCGGTCGAGGTCCAGGTGGCGGGCGAGGCGCTGGAGTCGGGGCGGCGCGGCGCCATCGTGCGGGTGCGCAACACCAGCACGGGCAAGATCATCCGTGCGCGTGTGCTGGACAGTGCGGTGGTGGAGCCTGAAAGCATGGCGGGTTCGTATTCCGGTCAGTCCAACGACTGAATCTGGCTCGCCACCCGACCCAGCTTGGCCGCGTAGGCCGGGTCCGTGGCGTAGCCGCCGCGCGCCAGCGCCTGGGCGAATGCCTGGGCATCGCTGCCGGTGTTCAGCGCGGCGCGGTAGCGCGGGCTGCTCTGGAGTAGGCGGGCGTAGTCGTCGAACGCGCTTGCATAGTCGGGGTAGCTGCGGAAACCTTCGGTTTTCTTGACGGCCACGCCGTCTTCGTATTCGGTCGTGAGCGCTTCGGCGCGCTCGCCTTGCCAGCCCGCCTGGGCCTTGAGGCCGAACAGGTTGTGGGTGGTGTGGCCCGAGGCATCGCGCAACTGCCGCTGCCCCCAGCCAGACTCCAGCGCCGCGTGGGCGGCCACCAGCTCGGTGGAGACGCCCAGGCTTTGCGCGGCTTGCCGGGCCCACGGCGCAATCGCCGCGAGAAAGGCCTGCGGGCTTTCACTGGAGACCGCATCGCCCAGCGCGGTACTGGGCTGCGCGCTGTTCAGGCGGTGGATCTGGGCTTCAGGCCGCAACGCCGGCCAAGCCTCGTCGGGCCAGCCGTGCTCGATCACCTGCTTGATGTCGGCGTGCACGCGCTGGAATGCGGCCGCGAAGTTGCCCGTGCCGCCCAGCGCTGGCTGCAAGGTGCTCCACGACGAGGCGGTGGTGCTGCCGAGCGCGATGTCAGGCCGCAGCATAAGTGTCCTCTTCCTTGCCTGTCAGCACGCGCTGCAGCAGGGCCTGCTGGTCGCTCATCAGGCGGCCGTTGCCGGCGTTGCGCTCCTTGCATTCGCGCACCAGGGACTCCAGGGTGCTCCAGCGCGCGGCGACGGCCTTGCGCGCTGGTACCGAGAGGCGCTCCAGCACGGCCGCCATGCTCGGCCGGGCATGCGTGGGCAGCAGGCGGGAGACCAGCACCACGCGCGCTTGCCGGCGCTTTTCCAGCCCATCGACCGCCGCCGTGATGGTGCGGGCCAGCACTTCGAGGCCCGCGCTGTCGTGGCGCAGGGCGGTGGCGAACTGTTCCTCCAGCAGGGCGTTCAAGGCGCGGTATTCCCGCACGTCGGCATCCATGTCGGCGAGCAATCGCTTCAGGACGGGCTGCAGGCTCATTCCCTCCCCCCGTGGTAGCGCGCGATCAGGCCGGCGAGCTTGGCCGCGTCAAACTTCACCTCCCCGCGCGCCAAGGCATCGCGCAGCGCGGCCACCTTGGCTTCATCGATTTCGGGCATGGCGCGCAGCGCCGCCTGGGCCGGCTGCAGCACGGTGGACTGGTGTTCGCTGGCTTCCGCGCGCAGTGCCGTCTGGGCCGGGTGCGCGGGCAGGGTTTCCTGGATGGGGGTGGTGGCAGTGGCGGGCAGTGCAGGCAGGCCTGTGCTGGTGATTTTCATGCGATAGCCTCGGGGTCTGGTTTCCATGGCAACGGTCAACGGAATTTTTTCAGGGTCTCGCGCATCGCCGTCAGTGCGTTGCGCTCGGGCAGGGCCGAGTCCACACCGGGCAGCAAGGGTGTGACGGTGCCCGGCACGCCGAACATGGCGGCAATGTTGCCGGCATGTTCGCTGGTGAGGATGAGCAGCTCGATGCGGCGGTTGATGTCCGCTGTGGAGTCATTGGCATCGAAGGGGGCGCGGTCTGCCATGCCCACGATCTGCAGCGTACTGGTGGCGGGCATACCGCCAGCCAGCAGGTGGTAGCGGGCGGACATGGCCCGGCTGTTCGACAGCGTCCAGTTGGAGGCGGCGCCGAAATCGCCGTCGGCATAGGGCAGGGAGTCGGTGTGCCCGACGATCAGCATCTGGTTTTCCATGCGGGCAAATACCGGCCCGATCTTGCGCAGCAGGCGGCGGAAGCGGTCGGTGGGAAAGGCGCTGCCGCGCTCGAACATGCCCAGCTTGGCGGTGTCGTGGAGCATGACGCGCAGCCCGTAGGGCGTGATGATGGTCTGCAGATTGCTGGCCAGGCCCGCATCGTCGCTGAGCTTGGCCAGGATCGCCGACAACTGCTGCAGGTCGGCCGGAGATTCGTAGCGTGTCTGCAAAGGGGCGGCCCCTGGTAGAGTGTCCTGGGCGTTCCCTGTGCCGTTGGTGAAGGCCTTGCGTGGCTGCAGGGTGTCGCCTTGCGCGGGTATGGGGTCGCGGGGAATCAGGCTGCCCCGGGCCGTGCTGAAGCTCTGGATCTTGTGGCCCGCGCCCTCGTCGAAAAGCTTGCCGCCGGTGGTGCGCAGCACTTCCTCGGTGTGCTCCGCGTTGCGCGCAGCGAGCACCCACAGCAACAGGAAAAGGCACATCAAGGCCAGGCAGAAGTCGGCGAAAGCGACCTTCCAGGCTCCGCCGTGCTCCTCATCGTCGTGCTTGCGCGAGACGCGCTTGACGATGGCCTGGTGCTGTTTTTCGCGCGCAGCGCTCACCGGGGGTCTCCCGCGCGGCGATTGGGCGTCCTGGGCGGCGCATCTTCGCCGGTCAGCGCGTTGATCCAGCCCTCAAGCAGGGCAAAGCTGGGCTTGAGGTTGAGCTGCACCAAGCGGCGGCCCGCGTCAATGGCCAGCAGCGGGGGCTTGCCGGAGACGTGGGTGACCAGCACGACCTTCACGCATTCGAGCGTGGACAGCTCCTGCTTGACCAGTTGCTTCATCACGTTGCTCAGCGGGTCCAGCACGCCGTAGCAAAAGAAGATGCCGATGAAGGTGCCGACCATCGCCGCGGCGACTTTCTCAGCGATTTCGGCGGAGCTGGCGCCATCACCGATGGTGTTCATCGCCATCACGATGCCCAGCACTGCGGCCAGGATGCCGAAGCCGGGCATGGCCTCGGCGATCTTGTGCAGCGACTTGGACGGCTGGTTCAGCTCCTCATGGATCGCCTCCAGCTCCTGTTCGAGCACGCCTTCGAGTTCGTGGGCATTGATCTTGCCCATGGCCATCAGGCGGAAGTTGTCGACGATGAAGTGCAGCAGCTTGGGTTCAGCCAGCACCAGCGGGTAGCGCTGGAACAGGGCACTTTGCTGCGGCGCCTCGACATGGGCGTCGAGTGCCTTCAGGCCGCCGGCGGCGGTTTGCAGCAGTTCGTACATCAGCAGCAGCAACTGGCGCTGGAACTCCTGGCTTTGCTTGCGCATGGTGACGGCCTTGCGCAGCTGCAGCACCATTTCATTGAGCACATGGCGCGGGTTGCCTAGCACGATGGCGCCCAGGGCGGCCCCAGAGATGATCAGCAGCTCGACCGGTTCCCAGATGACCCGCAGCTCGCCGCCACCCATCATGAAGCCTCCGAACACACAGCCAAGAACAATGGCTATACCGACGATTGGTTGCATTTTTGTTTTCCTGAAAGGGAGTTCACGCGTCTTGCAGGAAGGCTTTCATCTTCCGCAGAGCTCCCTTGTTGATCTGGCAGATGCGTGCGTCCGTGAGGCCCAGCACAGCGGAAATTTCCTTCAGGCTGAGATCGAATTCGTAATACATGTGGACCACACGTTGTTCACGCTCGTCCAGGGTGCCCAGCGCCTGCTCCAGGCTGCGCCGGCTCATGAGGGCAGCCTCCGGCGTGAGCGCGCTGGCGGGCACGTTGCTGAGTTCCTGCAGGATCTCGTCGAAGCTCACCAGCATCTCGGCGTTTTCCGCCAGGCGGTACTCCTGCAGTTCGGCCGCGTTGATACCCAGCTCTTTCATGATGTCGTTCTCGCTCGGCGTGCGGCCGAGTCGGCGCGTCAGCTCGCGCACCGCATCCCGCATGCGGTGGCTTTCCTGGCGCACGGCGCGCGGACGCCAGTCCTGGCGCCGCAGCTCATCGAGGATGGAGCCGCGGATGCGTATTGAGGCATAGGCACCGAACTTCTCATCGGGGGCGCCGCCATAGCGCCGCAAGGCGTCGAGCAGGCCCATCAGCCCGATCTGCTCCATGTCCTCGCGGTCCACGGCGCCGCCAATCTGGGACGTCAGCTGCCGCACGACCCGCTTGACCAACGGTGCGTAAGACAGCAGATGCCGTTGCTCATCTTCGGCGCTGCAGGCGGCGGCACCGTGAACTTCGGCGTAACCCGTGTGCATGTCCATGTTTATTCGATGATCAGCTTGCCGATCAGGGCTTCAACAAACGGCTGCTCGCGGTTCTCGTTTTGGTAGCTGGCCTGGTAGGCGGCATTGATCTCCGCTGCCAACTGCGCCACGGTCATGTGGGAGGCTTTCTCCAGCGGATAGGTCGACAACGCCATCACGGCCACGCTGCGCAGCAGGGGCAGATGCTCTTTGACCGTGCGCTCCTTTTCAGCCACCGTCTTGAAGACCAAATCGACGGCCAGGTAGTGCGATAGGGGATCGCCGGCCTGGCTGCGCAGCATCACGATGACCTTGTCGAGGCTGACGTACTTGTATTCCTGCTTGTCGAAGGTCGGCTTGGCCTCTACCGCAGGGGCCGCCGTGGCCTGGCGCTGGAACCACCACCAAGCGCCGCCGCCGCCAGCAGCCGCCGTGAGTAGGCTCACTAGGGCGAGGACCATGAGTTGCCGTGACTTTTTCATCGTGGATCAATAAGGGGGTGAATGGAGGGCGAAGCGCGCCGGAGCCTGGTCGCTTTCTGCTTCCGCAAGGGCTTGCCCAGGCGCGTTCTGCTCCGGGGCGCTGTCTTTCTGGCGCTCCCGCCCGTCGCTGTCTCGGGCACCGTGGGAGATCACGACCATGACCTCGCCTGTCTGGCGACCCATCAGGTCCTGGCGCAGGCCATCGCTGATGGCCTGCAGTTGACGGACGACTTCGCTGCTGGAGGCGCTCAGGTGCACCTGGATGCCGGCGCTGTCGCGCCGGATGGTGATTTCCAACTGGCCGTGCATCGGTGGGTCGAGGCGGATGACGGCGTGCTCGCTGCCGCGTTTGACATGCCAGCCGATGCGCTCGCCGAGGGTTTCAAGCAAGGCCTGTGGCGTCCGCGTGTCCGTACGGGGCGTGGCGTTGGCCGAGACGGCGGTGGCGGGTATGTCACTTGCATCGGACTGAGCAGGGTCGGGCGCCACGCGAGTTTCACGCAGCCATAGAGGCAGCGCCATGCTTTTTTCGCGCACGGCGGCGGCCTCGGGGCCGAGCGTGGCGCTGCCTGACCACAAGTCTTTGGCAGCGTTGACACGCGGGGCCTGGGGAGCGGCTGGCGCCTCCTGCGGAACAAGCGGAGCCTGGGAGAGTTGCGCAGGGCCGGACATCGCCTGGGGAACGGTGCGATTGGGAAGCGCACCTGCGGCCGCCGACTGCTCGGCGGTTGCCGTCGCGGCGGTCGTGGCCGGGTCCAATGGCCGCTGCAGGTTGGTAGGCAGTGCGACCACAGGCATGTTGGCGTCGGCCAGCTGGGCCATGGCGAGTGGCGCCATTGCGCCGGTGGGCAACTGCGCGGCCTCGGTCTCTTGCTCCTTGTCGAAGCCGTCGAAGGGCCGTGTGCCGGAAACGGGCACGACCGGCAGAGCGGCTTCGCTGCTGCTGCCAGGGGCGCTCGGCAGCCACAGTGCGGGATCGGCGGCGCGTTGCAGCGTTTCAAAAAAAAGGGCAGCACCGGCGGACGCGGGCGCCGCCGTGGCAAAGGCCTGCGCAGTGCCCGGCGCCGGTTCGAGCGGGGCCGCCGCGACAGCGAATGCAGGGGAGAGGGGCAGGGCGATGGTCATGCCGTGGCGTCGTTCAGGTCGCTGTTGAGGGCATAGGCCAGCCAGCCGTCCTTGTGGGTGCGCAGGTCCGAGAGGCGCTGCGCCAATTCGTCGCTGGCCGCGGCGCACTGGGCCCGCGCCTGCTGGTGCGCGCGCTCCAGGTTTTGCAGGCTTGCGCGTTCGGTGTCAGACAAGGCGCCGGCCTGGGCGGGCAGCTCCAGCCACGTTGCCAGGTCGCGGTCGGCTTGCTCCAGCGCCCGCCAGTTCTGTGCCGCTGCCGCAGCGCGCAACCGCTGTGTCAAGTTGGCCATCTGCCGTGCCTTAGCCATGGGCCACCTGCATGGCCTGCCAGCTGTTGCGGATGCTGGTGAGCAAGCCCACCACCTCGTCGATCATGCCGACCTCCAGGTCGAGCCCCGCCTTGTACAGGCGCCAGGCGCAGTATTCGTAGAGCCGCCCCAGGTTGGCTACCACTTCACCGCCGTTCTCGAAGTCGAGCGAACTCGACAGGCCGTTGAGGATGTTGACGCACTTGTCCAAGCCACGGGCTTTGAGTTCGTAGCGCTTGCCTTCGATGTGGGCGCGCGTGCGCGCCAATTCCTCCAGCAGGCCATCCATCAGGATCAGCACCAGCTGCACGGGCGAGGCATTGGCGGTTTGCGCGTTCAGATTGACGGCGTGGTAATTGCTGTAAACGTCGTAGTCCATGGGTGTGGGGGCGAAGTGGTGGGGGCAGGCCTCAACTGGTGCCGAAGTTGCCGAGGTTGCTGAGCAGACTCGACGTATCGTTCATGCGCGCCTGCAGCGACTGCAGTTGCGTGAACTGGGCGAGGTAGCGGTTGTAGGCCTGCGTGTACTGGTTATCCAGGCGCGTCTGGCGCGTGGCCAGCGTCTTTTGCTGCGCTTGCACGGAGTTCTGGCGTTGTTTGATTTGGCCCGAGGCACTGTCGGTCCAGCTTTTCACGATACTGTGGAATGCACCCAGGGCTCCACTCGAAGTGGTCAGGCCGGTGTTGCCGAACACCGCGTCCAGGCCCTCGGGATGCGCGGCCAGGGTTTTCTGCAGCTTGGCGTCGTTCAGCGAGAGCGTGCCGTTGCGGTCGGCGTTGATACCGAACTCGGCCAGGCTCAGGCCGCCGTAGCTTTGCCGCAGCGCGTTCGACATCCGGTTGCGCAGGGACAGCACGCCGGCATCTGATGCAAAGGCGGCGCGCTCGACGCCGTCCTTGCCATTGGCCGTGAGGTCGTCGAGTGTTTTCTTCAGCGTGTTGTAGGCATCGATGAATTTTTTCACGTTGGCGCTGGTGCCGCTGTCGTCGTTGCTGACGGTCAGGCTGATCGGGGCGTCCCCGCTTTGCATGGCCTTGGCGAGGGTGATGGTCACCCCATCGACGGCGGTCAGGGTGTTGGAGGCCTGTTGCAGCTTGATGCCCGCGTCTTTGTCGCCCAGCCAGACGATGGCGTCGCGTGCCGCGGACAGTTCTATGCTGGTGGTGAACGCGGTTTTGAGGTCGCTGTTGGGCAGGCCGCTGGTGTCCAGCGTGATACGGCTGTTGACACCGGTCTGGCCCGAAGACAGCACCAGCTGTGTCTTGCCGCCCACGGTCACGGTGGCGGCGGTGACATTGCCCTGGTTCTCGGTCGCCTGGTTGATGGCGCGGGCGATCTCGGCCTGCGAGATGGTGCCGTCGTTGTTCTGGTCCGCGGTGGCGATGTTGGCGGTGAAACTCCTGCCGTCGGCCAGCGTCACCACCAGGGGGCCGCCCAGCGAGACCGGCACGGCTGGCAGGTCTTCAAACGCCACCTGGTGGCGCGCAGCGACCTGCTCCACGAAAAAACTGTAGTTGCCTGGTTGGGCGGTTGCTGTGGCGGTGACCGTGCCAATGGCGGGGTTGCTGAGGGTGGCGCCGCGCTGCACCACGCTCTTGCTCGCGCTGCCCGAGAGGCTGTTGAGCGCCGTGTCGAACGCGCTGAGCGCGGACTGGAGCTTGGTCAGCGCCGTCGACGCCGCCTGGGCGCTCTTGGTCTGCGACGTGATCAGGCTCTGTGCAGCCGAGGTGTACATGGTCGCCAACTGGCTGGCCATGGTGCTGGGGGTGATGTCTGCCATGTCAGGGTCCTTTCAAAGGGGTTGAAGAAGAACGGTCTGACGGAAAGGCGACCGAAATCGGCCGCCACTGAAATGGCGCCCAAGCAGGGGTTGAAAAAGCCGTGTCATGCGGACCTCCGGTGCCACACCAGCGAGGCCATTTCGTCCTGGCGCTTTTGCTCTTGCGCGGCCTGTGTCCGCTGCAGGGCCTGCCGCTGGCGCGTGAGCAGCTGGTCCACGGCCTCGCGCTGGCGCGCAGCCTCCACCAGGGCGCGGCGGGACAGCGCCAGGTCCGCGTCGTGCAAGGCCAGGTCGACGCGGTGCGTGTCGGCCAACTGCATAACGGTTTGCTTGTAGTTGGCGTTATTGAGTGAAAAAACGGCCATCGATGCGCCGCTGGGGCCGGCGTTGCGGCACAGGCTGTCGAGCTGCTCCAGATTGCGCTGGTAGCGCTCGCGCACGCTCTGCTTGTCGGCGACCTCGGCCAGCTGTCGGTCCACCGCGCGCTGGCGCAGCTCCACGAGCCGGGCCAGGTTGCCAAGGCTGTGCCCGTTCGTCATGCCATCAGGCCCTCAAGCTGGGTCAGCGTCGGCGCCATGGGGGCGGCCTCGTTGGTGCCCTGGTGCAGAAAAGCCTCGATGCGTGGGTACAGGGCCACGGCACGGTCGGTCGTGGGGTCGGCCCCCGCGACATAAGCGCCCAGGGGCAGCATGTCGCGCACCTGCAGGTAGCGCGACACCATTTCCTTGAGGTTGCGCGCTGCGCGCAGGTGCCCTGCGCTGGCCACCTGCGCCATGCAGCGGCTGATGGAGGCGGTGATATCGATGGCTGGGTAGTGGCCGCGTTCAGCCAGTTCGCGCGACAGGACGATGTGGCCGTCCAGAATCGCGCGCGCGGTGTCGACCACCGGGTCTTGCTGGTCGTCGCCCTCGGCCAGCACGGTGTAGATCGCGCTCATGCTGCCATGTTCGTGCTCGCCATTGCCCGCGCTTTCCACCAGCTGCGGCAGCAGGCTGAACACGGACGGCGGGTAGCCGCGCGTGGCGGGGGGCTCGCCCAATGCCAACGCGACCTCGCGCTTGGCCATGGCATAGCGCGTGAGCGAATCCACCAGCAGCAGCACATGCTTGCCCTGGTCGCGGTAGTGCGCGGCGATCGAGTGGCACAGCTCGGTGGCCCGCAGGCGCATCAGAGGCGACTCGTCGGCCGGCGCGATCACGACCACGGCCCGTGCCAGGCCGGCGGCGCCCAGCGAGCGTTCGATGAACTCGCGCACCTCGCGGCTGCGCTCGCCGATCAGGCCGACCACGACCACGTCGGCCTCGGTCTGGCGTGTGATCAGTCCCAGCAGCACGCTTTTCCCCACGCCGCTGCCGGCCATTAGGCCCACGCGCTGGCCCTTGCCCAGGGTCAGCATGCCGTTGATGGCGCGCACCCCGACATCCAGCATGTCGCGCACGGGCTGCTTGCGCAGTGGATGCACGCGTGGGGGGTGGGGGGGCAGCGCATGCTCGCCGCTCAGGCGGCCGAGGCCATCCAGGGGCTCGCCCAGGCCGTTGACGATGCGCCCCAGCCACGACGGACCAATCATGAGGTCGCCCCGCTCCGAGGCGGGCAGCACACGGGCGCCCGTGGACAGGCCTTCGGTCTTCTTGAAAGGCATGAGGTAGGAGATGTCTTCCCGAAAACCCACGACCTGGGCCTCGATCCATCCGCCGGCAGCGGTCTCGATGTGGCAGCGCTGGCCCGTGTGCAGCGCGCAGCCCGCGCTCTCGAGCAGCAGGCCCGAGGCGCCCACCAAACGCCCCGTGGGCGTGGCCACGGGAACGGCGCCCAGTTCAAGTCGGCGCAGTGCGGCGGCGATCACGGCGCCTCCTCGGGCATGGGCTCGATCAGCTGGGCGCTGATCTGCTCCATGACGGCCGCCTGCCGCTGGCGGCAACCGGCATCGGCTTCATGGTTGCCGGCATGGACGTGGCATTCCCCCGGCTCCAGTCGGGGGTCGGGGTGCAGCCTCCAGCGCTGGGCGCTTTCGGGGTGAAGTTCCTGGATGCGTTGGCACTCCTCAGGGTTGAGGCGGATCTCGACCGCATCGTCGCTCACGCGGGGCAGGGTGGCCAGGGTTTCGTCCACCATGGCCAGCAGCTGCTGCGGCTGCAGAGCGAGTTCGCAGCGGATGACCTGGCGCGCCACCTTGGCCACCAGCTCCACCACTTCCTTGCGCATGGCCGCCTGGTAATCGGCTTGCAGGCTGTTGACTTGCTGCAGCGCCGCCTCCAGCGGTTGAGACAGGTTGGCGAACAGGGCCAGGGCCTCTCGGCGGCTCTGCTCTTGCCCCTGGCGCAGGCCTTCGCGGCGGCCTTCGGCGATGCCTTCGCCGTGGCCGTCCTGGCGTCCGGCCTGCAGACCCTGCTCATAGCCTTTCGCCATGCCTTCTTGAAAGCCGTCCGCGACCGACGCAGCGTCTCCGCCTCGCACGGCGTGGGGGCGTGCCAGCAGCTGGGCCAGCGGAGGAAACCGGTGCAGGCGCGGATTCTTCATTCGACGACGGTTTCGGCAAACAGCTGGATCTGGATTTCGCCTGCATCGGCCAGGACCTTGACCTGGGCCATGATTTCCTTGCGTGACTGATCCACGCGGCTGAGGGGCACCGGGCCGGCGCGGCGCAACAGGTCCTCGAAGCTTTGGGCCTGGCGCCGCGGCATGGCGCGCAGGATCGCATTGCGCACGCTGGGTTCAGCCCCTTTGAGCGCCATGGCCCATTGTTCGAGCGGAACCTCGTCGAGGATGCGGGTCAGCACCTCTTCGGTCTGGTTCGACAGCATGAAGAAGTCATACATGCTGACTTCGATTTCGGACACCACCTGCGGGTCGTGCGCGCGCAGCAGCTCCACCATCTGACGCTTGTCGCCGGTCAGGCGGTTGATGATCTCTGCCACCTGGCGCGTGCCTTCGACCATGGCGCTTTGCGTGCCAAGCTCATCGAGGCAGCGGGCCACGATCTCCTCCAGCTCGAGCAGCAGCTCGCTTTCGATCTCCTGCAGGCGCGCCATGTTCAACAGCACCAGGTCGCGGCTCGCCTCTGGCAGGGCTTCGATGACCATGCTGGCCTGGGTCGGTGGGAGGAACGCCAGGAAGACTGCCTGCATGCGCACGTGCTCATGCGCGATGCGGTCGGCCAGCCATTTGGGCGAAGCCCATTGCAGCCGGGCCATCTTGGGCCGGATGGCGTCGCCGTAGATGCTGTTGAGTACGTTGCCGGCGATGTCCGATCCCAGTGCGAGATCGAGGGAGCGCTTGAGGTAGGAGCGCGAAGCGCCGTGCACGCCGCTTTGCTCGCGGTAGTCCTCGAAGAAGCGCTGCATGGAGGTTTTCACGGCATCGACCTTGATGCCGCTCAGCCGCGACATGACCTGCGTCACCTCCAGCAGCTCCTCGCGGGACAGGCAGCGCAGGACGGCCGCCGCAGGCTCTTCGCCCATGCACAGCAGCACGATGGCCGCTTGCTCCACAAGGCTGCTGGTCTTGGCTTCCCCTCCGGAGGGGAGCGCATCATTCAGGTCGGCCATGCTTTTGTACCCATTGTTTGACCACCTCGGCAACGCGCTCGGGCTCTTTGCTGGCCAGTACGCGCAGGTGATTGACCATCACATCGACGGGAGAACCGGGAGGGGGCAGGTCGTAGTCTTCCAGCAGCGGCACCACAGGCATCGCGTTGGGGGAGATGGCGGGTGTGCTGTGCTCGGCGCCAGAGGCGCTTTGAGCGCTCTTGCCTGCCAGGGATACCACTGGCGTGAGGGCCGGCCCGTTCGTGAGGAGGGGCGGGGTGCCGGCAGCCAGGCGCTTTTGCACGCTGCGCAGCAGCGGGCGCACGACCAGCAGGAAGCACAGCAGGGCGCCCACCAGATAGGCCAGGGGCGTGCCCATATCGATCAGGTTATCGCGCTGCTGCCACCAGACCGGCGGCTCGGGCCTGGCCCTGAAGGCCAGGGCCGAAACGGCCAGCCTGTCGCCGCGTTCGGCGTTGATGCCGAGACCGTTGGCCAGGATGTTTTCGATGTAGGCCAGGTCTTGCTTACTCCAGTCGGCAGCGCCCTTGGGCGCGGCGGCGCTGTTGAGTACCACCGACACATTGAGCTTGCTCAGGCGGCTGCGACTCCGCTTGATCTGCTTGATGCTGCGGTCGTACGCATACTGGCGCGTGGTGGCATTCTTGCGCGCCGTGTTGGCCTCGTTGGGGGGCGTGTCCGCTGGCGTGGCGTTGACGGGACGGTTGCTCAGCGAGCCGGGCACGCCGATGGCCGAGAGGGCGCGGTCCTGCTCGTCGCGCACGGCCTCTGCCGTGACCTTGGGGTCCGCCCCGAATTGCTCCAGCGTTTCTTCAATGCGGTCATCGTCGATCTCGGCGGTCACGGAGGCTTTGAAGTTGTCTTCGCCCAACACCGGCGTAAGCAGGTCGCGCAGGCTGCGCAGCGTGGCTTCTTGGTAGCGCTTGGCCGCCTCGTTGCCGTGCAGCGGCTCCGGGCCCTGGCTCAGGTCGATGTGGGCGGAGAGCAGGTTGCCGGCCTGGTCGACCAGGCTCACCCTCTGCGGGGTGAGGCTGGCCACGCTGCCGGCGACCAGGTTGACGATGGCGGCGATCTGCTCGGGCGCGAGCACGTGGCCGGGCTTGAGTGCAACCACCACCGATGCGGAGCTCTGGGTACCATCGCTGATGACGAACGAGGTCGACTTGGCGATTGACAGGTGGACGCGGGCGCTCTCCACCGCGTCCAGCGCAGCGATGCTTTGCGCCAACTCGCCTTCGAGGCCGCGGCGAAAGCGGATGTCCTGGACGAACTGGCTCACGCCCAAAGGATCGTTGCGGTCCATCAGCTCCAGCCCGGCCGGCAGCTTGGCCGTCACGCCCTTGGCAGCCAGCAGCATGCGCACCTTGCCGAGGCTTTTTTCAGGCACCAGCACCTGGCCGCTGTCGGGGTGCACGCGGTAGGGAATTCGTTCCGCTTCCAGCACTGACATCATGTCGGCGGTGGCGACCTTTTCGCGCGCGCCGAACAGCGGCTTATAGCCGGCCTGAGCGTTCCAGAGAAACATCAGCACCACGGCCGTCAGCCCCGCAGCCAGCAGCACCAGCGGAGCCAGATTCTTGAAGAATGCAGGTGGAAGTGCGGGCGCGCCATTGGCGCGCAGGCGCTCCCAGCCGGATTTCAGGGCAGCATTCACGCGTGTGACTTTCGCTCGGGCTTAGATCGGCAACTTGATGAGGTCTTCCATCGCCCCCATCACTTTGTTTCGCACCTGCATCAACATGGAGAAAGACAGGCTGGCCTCCTGGCTGGACAGCATGGCCCCGACCAGGTCGTCACTGGCGCCGCTGTCCACGGCCGCCATCCTTTCGGCCGCCAGATGGTCTTGCTGGTTGACGCCTCGCACCGCTTCCAACATGCGGTCGGCAAAACCGGCGCCGGCATGCCCGTGAGCACTCTCGCCTTGCGCTGGCGCGATCAAGGGCTTGGAGATGTCCGACAGGTAACCCTGGATCTGCAGCAGATCGGCGTTGATCAGTTGTCCGGTGACGGAACTCATGGGGCATTTCCTTGAGGCGCACAGAGCAACGACAGCACGCTGGGGCCTGTTTGTTGTCTGCATATGGTTGCAAATTGTTTATTATTGTAATGTTTGTTTTGCAAGTGCTGAGTTTTTTGCATCAAAGATATGTGTTTCGTTGTTTTGTGTCCTCTGGTGCTCTGTTTTGTAAAATTGGTTGCGTAAAAGTGGTGTCTGCCGCTTCTCTAGAATCAAGTCCTGCGTTGCCGGGTGCATGGAGGCGGACTGTGGAGTTTCTGGCATCACATGTTGCTATGTGCACGCGCCCGTCGCCAGACACAGCGCCTCACGGTATCTCCAGGGTGATCCACCCATTTAAGAAAGCGATAAATGGACTATGGAATTCATCCCGCCGCAGGTCTGGTGCTCGTTCTGGCGGCGGGGTGGATCATGCTGCTGGCAGTGCTGCAACTGCGTCGGGCGCGCCAGGCCTTGCTCCAGACCCAGCAGACCCTGGCGGAGCGCAACGAATTTCTGGGCATGATGGCCCATGAGATGCTCACTCCCTTGCAGACCATCATCAGTTCGGTGGAGTTGATCGAACTGGGTGGGAGGCTGCCTGCGGACGACCAGACGTTCCGGCGCCTGCGCCGTAGCGCGCAGCAATTGGAGGCGCAAATGAACGACACGGTCGAATTCGCGCGGCTGAGCGGTGGTCGCCTCAAAGTCTCGACAATGTTGTTCCAGCCGGACCTGATGATGCAGATCATCGCGGCCGAATACGAGGATGCCGCCCGCGAGCGCGGTGTGCGGCTGACGGTGCAGATCGAGCCCCAACCGTGTCCGCGCGTGATCACCGACCCGGCGCGCATGCGGCAGATCATCGCCAATCTGATCTCAAACGCCACCAAATACGCCAGTCCAGGGGAGGTCGTGTGCTCCCTGCAGGTTCAGGCGGCGCCGCCGCAGATCACCGTCGCCGTGATGGACCAGGGGCCGGGCTTCGACGCCAGCGTCGATGTCTGGGCGCCTTTCGTGCGCGCCAGCCAGGGACGCTCAGGCAGCGGCCTGGGGTTGGCGGTCGTGCGGCTGATGGCCGAGTTGCTGCATGGCACGGCGCGCGTGCTCAGCCGCCCCGGCGAAGGTTCGGTGTTCATCGTGCAGGTGCCAGTGGAAGTCGAAGTGCTGCAGGGGGCAATGGAGGTGGCTCCTTCCCCGGGGCGGCGGCGGATTCTTGTGGTCGATGACAACGACGATGTGCGCTTCAGCCTGCAGACCATGCTGCAGGCTCTGGGCGCGCTGGTGGATGTGGCCGACAGCGTAGCGCAGGCCGATCTCATGCTGGTGGCGGCCAGGTATGACGGCATCCTGCTCGACCTGCGCCTTCAGGATGGCAGCGGCTACCGTGTGGCGGAGCGCGCGCGCGCGCCCGGTGCGTTGAACCAGGCTACGCCCATCGTGGCGCTGTCGGCCTACCATGAGTCCGAGGCCGCAGGTGACGCCCTGTTCGCGGCCAAGTTCGAGAAACCGATCACCGTGGCGCGGCTGCGCTCCGCCTTGCAGACTTTCGGCTGAACTGCGCGTGATTAGCTGGTTTCGCCCAGCAGCTGTTTGACCTGCGAGATCAGCAGGGCCAAGCGGAAGGGCTTTTCAATGACCTGGACGCGGAGGGCCATGGCGATGCGGGCGATGTCGTCCTCGGCGGCGTTGCCGTTGGCGATGGCGCCGGTGGTCAGGATCAGCGGCGCCGAGGGCTGGGCCTTGCGTATCGTCTGCAGCACCGCGGCGGAAGTCTTGCCGTTGAGCCACCAGTCGACCACGTAGGCATCGAACGGCGCAACAGCCGATTCGTACGACAGTTCGGAGGCCGAAGAAAACACTTCGACCCGGAATCCCGCGCCCTCGAGCGCGTCTTTCAGGTTGGCGGCCAGGTCTGCCGCATCTTCCAGCACTGCAATGCGCGGTAACTGGCGTTGCGTGGGGATGACGGTCAATTGGTGGACACGGTGCCGCTGGCCCCCGCTTGCTTCCGCGTAGGGCTGCACCAGCCATTCAGCGCCTTGGAGCGTGGCCACCAGTTCACAGTGCTCGTGGCGTCCGAGTTCCGTGCCGATCAAGGCTTTGCAAGCCATGGTGCGCCCGCCAATGACGATGCTGGCTGGCTTTGCCTCGCCATTGCTTTGGTCTGCGTCGACCGGATGGCTGCTGAGCAAAAGGCTGACGTCCACCTGAAAATGCCGCGCCAGGCTTTGCAGGTCGGTCGCGGAAAACGCGCCGTCTTGGAATTTGCGGAAGGCGCCCGAGCGCGACAGTCCGAGGATTGTGGCCAGCTGCGAGGAATGCTTGTGCCGTGGCAGTCCCTGTTCGGCAAAGAAATCGTGCAGCCGCCGGGATATGAGACTGGTGGGCTGCGTCTCGGTGAGCTCGCTCCCTGTCGCTGGGTCTGGCGGCTCGGCGTAGTTTTTCTCAGGCATGGCGTAGTCACAAGTGGAATGGATGCTTAGCGACAAAAGTAACGTTTAGTTAAAAAAAGCGTTCAAAAAACTAGACGTTTTTGTGCCTGAGCGTAAAATGTTGCATCAAATGCACTCAAATACGATGCTCGGTGCCTGGCTGCCGTCTTCTTTCCCGATTCCTTGTTTTCTTGTCTCGATGCAAATCAATATAGCTCACACGCCCGATCGCTGTGCGAAGCGTTGCGAGAACCGCAATGTGTCCGGGCGCCACGGGCTTTGATCGATATGTCTCAGCCTTCCAAGGTGCTGTCCGCAGCGCACCCGGTGCTGGATCCCCGAACGCTGGGGCGCCCGGTGCACCTGCTGGCGGCTTTTGCCGACAAATTCGGCGCCGACCTGTCAGACCTCCTGCGCTTGGGCTTGAACCGGCGCTATGGCACGCAATTCACCGTGGGCAGGGTGCTGATCGTGCACGCCCCTGCCGCGATTGCGCCGCGCTGGAATGTGTATGGCTCGGCCACGGGGCGGATCGGTGTCGCGCTCGAGCGCAGCCTGGTGCTGCGCGTGCTGCATTGCCGCTACGGGCTGCGGGACGGGGAGGGCACCGACCCCGCCTCGGCCCCCATGACCGCCACCGAGGAACGGTTGGCGCAGAAGCTGGGCCTGCAGCTGGCGCTGGTGCTGGCGGTCCGCATCCGTGAGGGACTGAGCGCCTTGGTATCGGCGTCCGCCCACAGCGCTAGCGACGATATCGCCTGGCGCGCTGAAACCACCGATGCGGTGGGCGCCTGGACGCTCCAGGTGCGCATCGATGAGCCGCAGGTCGGACTGTGCTCGGAGCTGCAGTTCTCACTCGACTCCACCTGGATGGACCTGCTGCTTGGCCAACTCGCCGCCGCGCGCTCCGTGCCCCGGAGCGATCTGCGCAAGGAGCAGACGCAGCCGTTCGCGCAGTGCCTGCGGGTCCGGTTGGTGGCGCGATTGCTGCACCGGCGCATGGCGCTGGGCGAGGTGCTCGACCTGCGCCCGGGCGACATCATCCCTGTGAGCTTCCAGGCTGCCGACGTGCTGGTGAAGGACTCGCGCCTGTTCACCGCGACGGTGGCAGAGCACAAAGGCGGGCTGTGGCTCACCGCATTCAACGACACCCTCTAAAGCCATGGATATGAGCCAAGAAATCTCCGAATTCGACCCGGCCTTGCTGGACGACGACCTGACCGTGGAAGATGGCGCCTCCGTCCCGGTCCCAGTGGCTGCGTCCCGGCCACGCCGCGACCTCACGCAGATGTTGCGCAAAATTCCGGTCACACTGACCCTCGAAGTGGGCTCGGCGGACATTGCACTCGACCAACTGATGGCTCTGGAGCACGACAGCGTGGTGGAGCTCGACGCGGTGGCCGGTGCGCCGCTGGTGATCAAGGTCAACGGCACGGCCATCGGGCGCGCCGAGGTGGTGGTGTCGGGCGAAAACTATGGCCTGAAGGTGGTCGAGCTGGCCGACCTGGACCTGCTGTCGCTCGACGCGGCGAACTGAACCGTCGCACCATGACGTTACGACGAATGGGTGGCCATGCCGCCCTGGGGCTGGTCGCGCTCGTTCTGATGTTCGGGGTGAGCGAGTCGGCACTCGCCGCTGGCACCATTTCGCTTCTGGGCACCAACGCCAACGGCGCGCCAGCCGAATTCACGGTGAAGACCCAGATCCTGGTCATCATGACGCTGCTGGGGCTGCTGCCCGTGCTGATGCTCATGATGACCAGCTTCGTGCGCTTCGTGATCATCCTGTCTTTGCTGCGCCAGGCGCTGGGCCTGCAGCAGGGCCTGCCCAACCGCATCGTGACCGGGGTGGCGCTGATTCTCACGCTGTTGGTCATGCGCCCGGTCGGCGAGGAGATCTGGCACAAGGCTTTTGTACCTTACGACCAGGACAAAATCGGCCTGGAAGTGGCGCTGCAGAAGGCCGAGATCCCTCTGTCGCGTTTCATGCTGTCGCAGACCAGCAAGAGTGCCTTGCAGCAAATATCCACGTTGGCCGGTGAGGCGCCGGTGAGCGAACCGGGCCAGCATGCCTTCACCGTGAAGCTGGCCGCCTTCGTGCTCAGCGAACTCAAGACCGCCTTCCAGGTCGGCTGCATGCTGTTCATCCCCTTCATGGTGGTGGATCTGGTTGTCGCGTCCGTGCTCATGGCCATGGGCATGATGATGCTGTCGCCGCTGGTGATTTCCTTGCCGCTCAAGTTGCTGCTGTTCGTACTGGTCGATGGCTGGACGCTGACCGTGAACACCCTCATCACCAGTATCCGGGCCTATTGAGATGGCAGGCCTTTCTTCGCGCCTTCAAGCCCGCTGGGCTGCGCAGCGGCCATGCTGACGCCCGACATCGCCGTTGACCTGGTCAGCGAAAGCCTGCGCCTGGTCATGCTGCTGGTGGTGGTGCTGATCCTGCCGGGCCTGGTGGTGGGCCTGGTGGTGGGCATCTTCCAGGCGGCGACGCAGATCAACGAGCAGACGATGAGCTTTCTGCCGCGCCTGCTGGTGACGCTGCTGGCGGTGATCCTGGCCGGGCGCTGGATGGCGGGGCATCTGATGGATTTTTGCGTCCGCATCTTCGAGCGCGCCGCCACCCTGGTGGGCTAGCCCACCGGCACACCATGGACGCAGCCATTCCCGGCCTGTTGGCCCAGCTGTTGGCACTCTGGTGGCCGTTTTGCCGCGTCATGGCCATGCTCAGCGCCGCGCCCATCCTGGGCGACGGTGCGGTGCCCGTCACGGTGCGCGTGCTGCTGTCGCTGGTGCTGGCCGTGGTGCTGCTGCCGGTGGCCCGGCCGGTGGCGGCCATCGATCCGCTGTCCTTGCACGCCGTGGTCGCCACCATCGAGCAGGCGGCTATCGGCGGGCTGCTCGGGCTGGCGCTGCACTTCATGATGTCGGTGATCATGGTGCTGGGTTACATGGTGTCGTCGCAGATGGGCCTGTCGATGGCGGTCATGAACGACCCTTTGAGCGGCGTCTCTTCCGATGTGGTCTCCAGCCTGCTGTCCATCCTGGGCATGCTGGTGTTCTTCTCGATCGACGGCCACCTGCTGGTGACCCAGGTGCTGGGGGCGAGCTTTCAGCAATGGCCCGTGGGCTCGGGCATCAGCATGCCGGCGCTGCGCAGCGTGGCCTTCAATGTGGCCTGGGTGTTTTCGGCCGCCCTGCTGCTGGCTCTGCCGGTGATGCTGGCCACCCTGGTGGTGCAGATCGGCTTCGGGCTGCTGGCGCGCGTGGCGCCCACCCTCAACCTGTTTGCCCTCGGCTTCTCGGTGATCACGGTGTTCGGCGTGTTCATGCTGAGCCAGCTGGTCCGGTTCCTGCCGGAACACTATCTGCGCATCGCCACCCAGGTGCTCGACATGCTGCGCCTGACCATGCAGCAGAGGCCCTGAGATGTCGGGCTCTTCCACCGGCGACAAGAGCGAAAAGGCCTCGCAGCAGAAGCTGAAGAAGGCGCGCGAGCAGGGCCAGGTCGCCCGCTCGAAAGACCTGGTCACGGCCGTCGGCATCGTCGGCAGCCTGTACCTTCTCGTCTGGCTGATGCCGGGTTATCTGCAGGATTTCCGCCAGCTCTTCGCCTACGGCCTGGCCGATCTGGAGGGCGACGGCACCCTGGACAACGCCTGGTCGGTGCTGTTCCTGGCGGCGGCGCTGCTGTTGGTCAAGATGGTGCTGCCACTGTTGGTGATGCCGGTGCTGCTGGTACTGTCCTCGATGGTGCCGGGGGGCTGGGTGCTGTCGTCAGAAAACCTGATGCCCAAGCTCAACCGGCTCAGCCCCATGAGCAACCTGGGGCGCATGTTCAAGGGCAAGCACCTGGTGAGCGTGCTCACTTCCATCTTCAAGGCCCTGCTGCTGGGCAGCGTGCTCTGGTACCTGTGCAGCCGCAGCGCGCAAGACTACCTGCGGCTGCAGGGGCTGTCGCTTGGGCAGGCCATCGATACGGGCGCCGGCATGGTGCTGTCGGGCGTGCTGTCCATGGCCATGGTGTTCGTGCTGTTCGGCCTGATCGACCTGCCGGTGCAAGTGTTCTTCTTTTTGCGTGGCCAGCGCATGAGCAAGCAAGACCTCAAGGAAGAACACAAGGGCAACGAGGGCCGCCCCGAAGTCAAGAACCGCATCCGCCAGCTGCAGCGCCAGCTCTCGCGGCGCAGCGTGCGCAGCGCGGTGCCCACGGCCGACGTGGTGATCGTCAACCCCGAGCACTACGCCGTCGCGCTCAAGTACGACGAGCAGCGCGCCCAGGCGCCCTACGTGGTGGCCAAGGGGGTGGACGAAATGGCCCTGTACATCCGCGAGATTGCGCGCGAGCACCAGGTCGAGGTGGTCTCCATGCCGCCGCTGGCCCGCGCCATCTACAACACCAGCCAGGTGCAGCAGCAGATCCCAATCCCGCTGTACAACGCCGTGGCGCTGGTTCTCAACTATGTGCTGCAGCTCAAGGCCTTCCAGACCGGCCAGCGGCCCAGCGAGCCACGGTTGCCTGCCGACCTGGCCGTTCCCTCCCACCTGACTTAAGCCGTTCCGACATGAAACTCCTGCAGCCCGGACTCTTCGACGCCCTGCGCCGCTACAGCTATGCCACGCCGCTGATGGTGCTGGCCCTGCTGGCCATGATCATCCTGCCGCTGCCGCCGGCGGTGCTCGACGTGCTGTTCACGTTCAACATCGTGCTGGCGATCATCGTCATCCTGATCAGCGTCTCGGTCAGCCGCCCGCTCGAATTCTCGACCTTCCCGACCATCATCCTCGCCACCACGCTGATGCGGCTGGCGCTCAATGTCGCCTCGACGCGGGTGGTGCTGCTCAAGGGCCACGAGGGCACGCACGCGGCGGGCCAGGTGATCGAGGCCTTCGGCAACGTGGTGATCGGAGGCAACTTCGTGGTCGGTCTGGTGGTGTTCGTCATCCTGATGATCATCAACTTCGTGGTGGTGACCAAGGGCGCCGAGCGCATCTCGGAAGTGTCGGCGCGCTTCACGCTCGACGCCCTGCCGGGCAAGCAGATGGCGATCGACGCCGACCTCAACGCCGGCCTCATCAACCAGGAAAAAGCCCAGACGCGCCGCCGCGAAGTCGGCATGGAAGCCGACTTCTACGGCGCCATGGACGGAGCCTCGAAGTTCGTGCGTGGCGACGCCATCGCGGGCATCTTGATTTTGCTGATCAACATGATTGGCGGCGTCGCCATCGGCGCCTTCATGCACGACCTGTCGTTCGGCGACGCTTTCCGCCAGTACGCGCTGCTCACCATCGGCGACGGCCTGGTGGCGCAGATTCCGGCGCTGCTGCTGTCGGCGGCGGCGGCCATCATCGTCACGCGCGTGAGCGACTCGGGCGACTTCGAAACCCAGGTCAGCGGCCAGCTGCTGGCATCGCCCCAGGCGCTGTACAGCGCGGCGGCGCTGATGACGGTGCTGGGTCTGATCCCCGGCATGCCTTGGCTCAGTTTTCTGGGGTTTGCGGCCGTTCTGGCCTTCGTGGCCTGGCGCGTGGGCCAGCGTCCGCAGCGCCCCGCGCCAGGCAGCGATGTGGCTGCGCTCGGCGCTGCCCTGGCCACGGCCGAGCCGCCGGCCGACATCGACTGGCGCAGCCTGCCCTTTGTCGAGCCCCTGTCGGTGGCGCTGGGCTACCGCCTGGTGAGCCTGATCGACAAGGCGCAGGGCGCGCCGCTGCTCAAGCGCGTCAAGGGTGTGCGCCAGACGCAGAGCGAAGGCCTGGGCCTGCTGCTGCCCGCCATCGCCGTGCGCGACGACCTCGCGCTCAAGCCCAGCCAATACGCCATCATGCTGCGCGGCACCGTGGTGGCGCGCGCCGAGGTGCCGGCCGACAAGCTCATGGCCATCTCGTCGCCCCACCTGTACGGCGAGGTGGACGGCGAGCCCGGCGCCGACCCGGCCTACGGTATGCCCGTGGTCTGGATCAGCACCGACGACAAGGCCCACGCGCTCGGCCTGGGTTACCAGGTGGTCGATGTGCCCAGCGTGGTCGCCACGCACCTGAGCAAAGTGATCCGCGAATACCTGCCCGAACTGTTCGGACACGAGGACGCGGGCGAACTGATGGAGCGCCTGGCCGCGCTCGCGCCCAAGCTGGCCGAAGCGCTGGGCAAGGCCATGAGCCATTCGCAGCTGCTCAAGGTCTTTCGCGCGCTGCTAGCCGAAAACGTCTCGCTCAAAGACATCGTGCCGATTGCCACGACCCTGCTGGAGACGGCCGAAACCACCAAAGACCCGGTGCTGCTGGCTGCCGAGGTGCGCTGTACCCTGCGCCGCCAGATCGTCGACAGCCTGTGCGGCCAGCGACCCGAGCTGAAAGTGTTCAACCTCACCGGCGACCTCGAGAACATGCTACTGGGCGCGCTCAACCAGGCCCGCCAGGGTGGTGCCAAGGTGGCGCTCGACAACTATGCCATCGACCCGAATCTGCTGTCGCAACTGCAAGCGCACATGCCGCTGGCGCGCGACCAGATGAAGCAGCAGACCACGCCGCCGCTGCTGCTCGTGATGCCGCAGGTCAGGCCGCTACTGGCGCGCTACGCGCGCCTGTTTGCGCCGGGCCTCAACGTGCTGTCGTACAACGAGATTCCCGAGAACCGCGAAATCAGCATCATTGGAACGGTGGGCTGAGCGCGTTCAGCACTTCGGCCGCCGCGCGAAACAGGCCCGGCGGCAGAGCGGTGTGTACGCTGCACAGCTGCTGCGCCGTGGCGGGCAGCGCCATCATGGGCTGCCCCGGGGGCGCCGGCGCCACCTGGCACTGCATGAGCCGCAGCCCGGCGCGGGCCAGCGACGCGGCGATCAGCGCGGTGCGGCTGCGCAGCAGCGGCACGCTCTCTGCGCTCTGCGCCGCCAGGTTCAAGGCCACGGCGCTGCCGTACATCGACACATCGATGCGCACCTCGCCCAGGCCGGGCAGCAGCAGCAACAGGCCCATGTTCTGGGCCATGGCGCCCGTGGGCCGGCCGTGCCGCGCGCCGCGCGGGCGCGGCTGCGCCGGCCAGAACGTCAGCCCCACGCCCGGCCAGAGCAGGGTTTGAAACACCAGCGTGGGTTGCAGCGTGGACGCTTCGGCGCTCGGGGCCAGAGCTGCGCCCAGCGGCACCAGCGCGGTGCCGGCCGACGCCGGTGTGCTTGATGCGGCTGCCGGCACCGCGCGCTGCAACCGCTGCAGCACCATGGCGCGCCACTGCGCGGCCAGCGCCGCCACGTCGAGCGGCGGGGCCAGCAGGCGGTGCATGCCGGCCTGGTCCGGCAGCAGGGCCGCAGGGGTTTGCCCGGCCAGCAGGCCGGCGCGTGCGGGCAGGCCCTCGTCGGCGGGGCCGAGCACGGCCAGCTCCAGCTGGGGCGAGGTGCTCACCACCCGCACCAGCAGCAGTTGCCCCGGCGCCCAGGCCTGGCCCGCCAGGGCCGAGGTGGGAATCTGGAACGGCAAGCCATCGGCGCTGCGCGCCAGCAGGCCGCCGTCGAAGGCTGAGAACACGCGCAGCCGCAGCAGGGGCGCGATCCCCTCGGGCGGCAGCGCCGGCAGCAGGGCCGCTGGCGCGGTAGGCAAGGCCACGGCCCCGCCACCCGCGCGCGGCACCAGTGGGCGCGCCACGGCGCCGATGGGGGGTGAAGGGGTAGCCCGCTCCAGTGCCATGGCGTGCTCCAGTCAAGCCAAAAGAAAAGCCAACCGCAGACGCGGTTGGCTTGGGGGCAGGCTGGCGCTAGCGCCAGCCTGAAGCCGCCGCAGGGGCGTCTTACTGCAGCAGCGACAGGGCCAGCTGCGACATGCTGTTGGACTGCTTGAGCATGCTGGTGCTGGCTTGCATCAGCATCTGCTTGGTCGTCATGGTGGCGGATTCGGCGGCGTAGTCCACATCCATGATGCGGCCCGAAGCGGCCTGCACGTTGTTGCTCATGTTCGACAGGTTGACGGAGGTGTGCTCCAGGCGGTTCGAAGCGGCACCCAAGGTGGAGCGCAGCGAGCCCACCGAGTCGATCGCGGCTTGCAGCTTGTCTATGCTGGCCGATGCCGAACCGGCGGCGGTCAGTTCCGTGCCTGCAACGCCGCTTGCGGCGCCAAACGAGTTGTATCCCATGGACGCATCGTGCAGCGCGGTGTGCATCGCGGTCAGTTGGGCAGACAGATCCAGGCCCATGGTTTCGGAGGTCGATGCGCCAATCTGGAAGTTGATCGATGTGGCGAATTTTCCATCGGGAGTTGCAGCGGTGGCGGAGTTTTGTGCTGCTGTCGAATAAGCAGCGGAACTGGCGGCGTCTGCTTGGGCCAAGACATTGGCTTTGTCCGCCGCTTGCAGGGTAACGTTTGCAGCCGCCAAAGCGGTCACGGTGGTGGCGTCCGTGGTGTCCAAGGCCAGCAAAGCGGCATCGTAGTCAGTTTTTGCCGTGTCGTAATCGAATTGGGTGCCGGCGGTGGCATCACCGACGCGGGCAGCGTCGGCGGCGGCTTTGGTTGCTGCAGCAGCTATTTCAGCCGAGGAAGCAGCCTTGTTCATCAGCTTGGCGCCGCCGAAGGTGGTGTTGCCAATGATGTTGCTCAATTCCGTCGACAGCGAGTCGAACTCGGCTTGCATGGCGGTTTTGTCGGTGTCGGTGGCCGAAGCGTCCGCCGCCTGGGTTGCCAAGTCCTTCATGCGAACCAGCATGTTGGTGACTTCGCTGAGCGAGCCTTCGGCGGTCTGCATCAGCGAGATGCTGTTTTGCGTGTTACGCATGGCCACGGCCATGCCGCTGGTTTGTGCCTTCAGGCGGGTGGCGATCTGCAGGCCGGCGGCGTCGTCCATGGCCGAGTTGATGCGAAAGCCCGTGGAGAGGCGCGTCATCGAGTTGGACAGGGCCTTATTGGTCGAGCCGGATACGGCCTGGGCCGAGAGGGATGCCGAATTGGTGTGCAAGCTAAGCATGTCAGTGAACTCCTGGTGTTGGGTGGTTTACAGGCAGCGTTTTCTGCGCCCGTACCCACACAAGGCGGTCGACCGGTGGCGAAACTTAAATGCTGGTGCGCAAATTGTTTTGCGGCGTGTGGCGGCGCGCTGGGTAGAACCCGTTGGGCTTCTGGTAAATTTCAAGCTAAATGCGCCTAAAACGCCCGCCCATCAAGCGCGAGATGCTATGAAGTAAGTAGCGTTGTGCATGCCCAGCGTCGTCAGCAGCAGCGAGCCGAACAGGTGCATTCCGATGGTGCCTGCGGCGAGCAGGTAGCGCTGCTGCTGCAGCATGGCCACGACCTCGGCCGAGAAGCTGGAGAAGGTGGTGAGCGCGCCCAAGAATCCGGTGATGAGGGCCAAGCGCCAGGCGGGGTCAAGCTGCGGCAGGGCCTGGAACACGGCCACGCACACGCCGATCAGGTAGCCGCCGACCAAGTTAGCGACCAGCGTGCCCCAGGGCAGCCCGTGGCCGGCGCTGAGCCACAGGCCCAGGCGCCAGCGGGCCAGTGCGCCGGCGCTGGCACCGAGGCAAATGGCCACGACGTGGAGCATGGTGGGCAGGGCCTTAGCGCGCCGACATCTGCTGCGGCAGCCAGGTGACGATGGCCGGGAACAGATAGATCAGCGCCACGGCCGCGCACATGAGCACGAACATGGGGAAGGTGACCCGGGCAATCCAGGTCAGCTCGCGCCCCGTCATGCCCTGGAGCACGAACAGGTTGAAGCCCACGGGCGGCGTGATCTGCGCCATCTCGACCACCAGCACGATGAAGATGCCGAACCAGATCGGGTCGATGCCGGCGGCCTGCACCGTCGGCATGAGCACGCCCATGGTCAGCACTACCATCGAGATGCCGTCGAGAAAGCAGCCGAGGATGATGAAGAATACGGCGAGCGCGGCGATCAGCTGCGCCTGGTTCAAGCCCAGCGTGGCGATCCACTCGGCGAGGTGGCGCGGCAGGCCAATGTAGCCCATCGACAGCGTCAGAAACGCGGCGCCCGCCAGGATCAGCGCGATCATGCAGTACAGGCGCGTGGCGCCCATGAGCGCACCGCGAAAGCTCTCCCAGTTGAGCGAGCCCTGCAGGCCCGACAGCAGCAGCGAGCCCAGCACGCCCACGGCCGCGGCCTCGGTGGCGGTGGCAAAGCCGGTGTAGATGGAGCCGAGCACGGCGGCGATCAGCAGCACGACCGGGATGAGGCTTCTGGAGGCGCTGAGCTTCTGCGCGAACGTCAGCTGCTCGTCGGCGGCCGGCACCTGCTCGGGGTGGCGCAGCGCCCACAGCATGATGTAGCCCGAGAACAGCGCCGCCAGCAGCACGCCGGGCAACACGCCGGCAATGAACAGCTTGGAGATTGATACCTCGGCCGTGACGCCATAGACGATCATGATGATGGACGGCGGGATGAGCAGCCCCAGCGTGCTGGCACCGGCCAGCGTGCCGATGACCATGTTCTCGGGGTAGCCGCGGCGCGTGAGCTCGGGCAGGGTCATCTTGCCGATGGTGGCGCAGGTGGCGGCACTCGACCCCGACACGGCCGCGAAGATGGTGCAGCCGACCACGTTGGTATGCAGCAGCCGCCCGGGCAGGTTTTGCACCCAGGGCGCCAGGCCCTTGAACATGTCTTGAGAGAGCCGCGTACGGAACAGGATTTCGCCCATCCAGATGAACAGCGGCAGGGCGGTGAGCGTCCAGCTCGATGCCGAGCCCCAGATGGTCACGGCCATGGCGTCGCCCGCAGGGCGGGCAGAAAACAGCTGCATGCCGATCCAGGCCACGCCCGAGAGCGTAAGCCCGATCCAGACGCCGCTGCCCAGGATCAGGAACAGCGAAAGCATCAGCAGGCCGGTGATGGCGAGGTCGCTCATGGTGGTCAGGCCTTATTCATTGCGCAGGGCTTCGCCGGACTGCGGCTGCTGGCGCTGCCCGAGCAGCTCCAGCACCAGTTCATCGATGAAGGCGATCGCCAGCACCACGGTGCCGGTCGCCATGGCCAGTTGCGGCAGCCACAGCGGCGTGGCGTCGCTGCCGGTGGACATGTCGTTGAAAAGGTGCGACTGCCAGGCCAGCTTGCAGCTGTAGAACGCGTACAGCACGGCCAGCAGCGAGGCCAGGGCCAGGGCCCAGACCTCGAAGCCCTTCTTCCAGCGGCCGTGCAGGGCGCCCAGCAGCAGCGTCACGCGGATGTGTTCGCCGCGCTTGAGCGTGTGCGCCATGGCCAGGAAACCGCAGGCCGCCATCAGGTAGCCGGCATAGGCGTCGATGCCCGGCACCAGAAAGCTCAGCTGGCGGCTCGCGATGGACAGCAGCACGGCGCCCAGCAGCGCCACCATGAAAAGCGCCGCCAGGGCGGCGGCGCTGTCGTAGAGAAAATTCAACAAACGGCGCATGGGGCCCTGACTTTACTTGCGGTAGCCGTCCACCAGCGCCTTGCCGTCGGGGCCGGCCTTGTCCAGCCATTCCTTGAGCATGGCGTCGCCCACCTTGGCCATGTCGGCCTTGAGCTGGGGCGAGGGCGGCAGCACCTGCATGCCCTCGGCCTTGAGCTTGGCCAGGGTGTCGGTGTTCACGCGCTCGCTGGCGGCCCAGCCGCGCGCCTCGGCGTCCGCGCCGGCCTTCAGCAGGGCTTCCTGCAGCGGTTTGTCGAGCGCGTCGAAGGCCTTTTTGTTCACGATGACCGCATTCTTGGGCAGCCAGGCCTGGGTGTCGTAGTAGTACTTGAGGTGCTCGTAGAGCTTGCTGTCCACGCCCGTGGCACCGGACGTCATGGTCGCCTCGACCACGCCCGTGGCCAGGGCCTGCGAGAACTCGGCCGCCTGCACGGTGACGGGCTGCGCGCCGACCAGTTCGGCGATGCGCGCCGTGGCCGGGCTGTAGGCGCGCCACTTGATGCCCTTCAAATCGGCGGCGGTGTTGACCGGTTTCTTGGTGTAGATGCCCTGCGGCGGCCAAGCCACCGCGTACAGCAGGACCATGCCTTGCTCGGCGAGTTTCTTTTCCAGGAAAGGCTTTTGCGCCTGGTACAGCCGTTTGGCGTCGCCGTAACTCGACGCGAGGAACGGCTGGCCGTCGGCGCCGTAGATCTGCCATTCGTTCTGGAAGTTGACCAGCAGGATCTCGCCCATCTGCGCCTGGCCGCCCTGCACGGCGCGCTTGATTTCGGGCGCCTTGAACAGCGCGGCGTTGGCGTGCAGCGTGATCTTGAACTTGCCGGCGGTGGCCTTGTCCACGTCGCTGACCAATTGGGCCAGGTTCTCGGTGTGGAAGTTGGTGGCCGGGTAGGCGGCCGCCAGGTCCCATTTGGCCTGGGCCCAGGCGGTGGGGGCGGACAGGCCGCAGGCCAGGGCTAGGCCCAGAACGGTGACAGGCAAGGCTCGACGCTTCATAGGGCAACTCCGCAAAAGTGGGGGAATTTCGACGGCAGAAACAGAGAGGCCACTGTAGCGGAAGCATTTTGAAACGCCCTAGGTGTTTCTCCTAAATGTCGACAAATTGGCGACAAAATATTATCCAAATGCCTACAATCAGAGGCCTTGTAGATTCCTTTCCTGTGCCATTTCTCTGGAGTTGACCCGTCCATGAAGCCTGCTGCGCGCGCCAAGTCTGAGTCTGGCCCCATCGTTTCTTCGGCGCACCTGGTGTCGGCGCAGAGTGCTGAAATGAGCGAGTTCGAATTCGGCCTGATCGTGGCCGGCAACGCCTTTCACCGCTGGGTCGTGCACTGCATGGCGGCGGCCGGGCTCAAGGACCTGACGCCGCTCGATGTCGTGGTGCTGCACCACGTCACGCACCGCGCGCGCGACAAGCGCCTGGCCGACATCTGCTTCATCATGAACGTCGAAGACACGCACCTCGTCAATTACGCGCTCAAGAAGCTGCAAGGACTGGGCGTGGTGGTGTCGCGCAAGAACGGCAAGGAAGTGACCTACGCCGCCACCGAAGAGGGGCAGGCCTATGTGCAGCGCTACCGCGAGATCCGCGAAAGCTGCCTGATCAACGCGCTCAACGCCGACGACGCGCTCAACCGCGATATCGGCGAGCTCGGGCGCCTGCTGCGCGTGCTCTCGGGCATGTACGACCAGGCCGCGCGCGCCGCGGCGTCGCTCTGAAATTTCCATGAAATCAGGCTTTGGCGCTTGATGGGCCAGCGCTTGTAGCTCTGTTTCTAATAGCAAGCATGCCCATGACACACGCACACCTCCCTCGCTGGCAGTTCTGGATCGACCGCGGCGGCACCTTCACCGACCTGGTCGGGCGCCGGCCCGATGGCACCTTGGTCACGCACAAGCTGCTGTCCGACAACCCCGAGCAGTACCGGGACGCGGCCGTCGCCGGCATTCGCCATCTGCTGGGCCTGGCGCCCGACGCACCCGTGACGACCGACCTGGTGGAGTGCGTGAAGATGGGCACGACCGTGGCGACCAATGCGCTGCTCGAGCGCAAGGGCGAGCCGACGCTGCTGGTGACCACGGCGGGGTTTCGCGATGCGCTGCGCATCGCCTACCAGAACCGGCCGCGCCTGTTCGACCGCCAGATCGTGCTGCCCGAGCTGCTGTACGAACGCGTGATCGAGGCGCAGGAGCGCATGGGCGCGCACGGCGAAGTGGTGCAGGTGCTCGAAGAAGAGCACCTGCGCGAGCGCCTGTGGGCCGCCTACGACGCCGGCCTGCGCAGTGTGGCGATCGTGTTCATGCACGGCTACCGCTACACCGAGCACGAAAAAGCCGCGGAGCGCCTGGCGCGCGAGGTGGGCTTCACCCAGATCAGCACCTCGCACGGCACCAGTCCGATGATGAAGTTCGTGGGCCGCGGCGACACGACGGTGGTCGATGCCTACCTCTCGCCCATCCTGCGCCGCTACGTCGAGCAGGTGGCCGCCGACATGCCGGGCGTGAAGCTGTTTTTCATGCAGTCCTCGGGCGGCCTCACCGACGCCCATGTGTTCCAGGGCAAGGACGCGATCCTGTCCGGCCCCGCGGGCGGCATCGTTGGCATGGCGCGCACGGCCGAGATTGCCGGGCACCGGCGTGTGATCGGCTTCGACATGGGTGGCACTTCGACCGACGTGAGCCATTTTGCGGGCGAGTTCGAGCGCGAGTTCGAGACCCAGGTGGCCGGCGTGCGCATGCGCGCGCCGATGATGAGCATCCACACCGTGGCGGCCGGTGGCGGCTCGATCCTGGGCTTTGACGGTGCGCGCTTTCGCGTCGGGCCCGAGAGCGCGGGCGCCAACCCGGGCCCGGCCAGTTACCGGCGCGGCGGGCCGCTGGCCGTGACCGATGCCAACGTGATGGTGGGCAAGCTGCAGCCGGCGCAGTTTCCGCGCGTGTTCGGCCATGGCGCCGACGAACCGCTGGACGCCGAGGTCGTGCGCGAGAAGTTTGGCGCCCTGGCGCAGCAGACCGGCCGCAGCGCCGAAGACGTGGCGCATGGCTTCATCCAGATTGCGGTGCAGCAGATGGCCAATGCCATCAAGAAGATCTCGGTGGCGCGCGGCTACGACGTCACGCGCTACACGCTGCAGTGCTTTGGCGGCGCCGGTGGCCAGCATGCGTGCCTCGTGGCCGACGCGCTGGGCATGGCGCGCGTGCTGGTGCACCCGCTGGCCGGGGTGCTCTCGGCCTATGGCATGGGGCTCGCCGACCAGAACGTGATCCGCGAGCAGGCCGTGGAATGCCGGCTCACGCCCGAGGCCTTGCCGGCCATCGCGGCGCGCCTGCAGGCGCTGCAGGACGCTGCGCTGGCCGACTTCGAGGACCAGCAGGTGGGCGGCGCCGCCGCCGTGGTGCACCGCCGCGTGCATGTGCGCTACGAAGGCTCGGACGCCGCGCTGGTCGTGCCCTTCGGCGATCTCGAGACGATCGTTGCGGGGTTCGAAGCCGCGTACCGCCAGCGTTTTTCGTTCCTCATGCAGGGCAAGGCGCTCGTGGCCGAGGCGGTGTCGGTCGAGGCCGTGGTGGCCGGCGACGCGCCGCAAGAGCCGGTGCACGCGCTGCACCCGGCGCGCGAGGTGCCGCGCCGTGACACCGTGCGCATGTACACCGGCGGCGCCGACGGCCTGGCCGCCTGGCATGACGCGGCGCTGATCGTGCGCGCCGACATGCGCCCGGGCGACGTGGTCGCGGGCCCGGCCATCATTGCCGAGAAGAACGCCACCACCGTGGTCGAGCCGGGCTGGGTGGCCACGCTCACCGAGCTCGACCACCTGCTGCTGGAACGGCGCGAGCCGCGCGCGCTGCAGTACGCGGCCGGCACCACGGTCGACCCGGTGCTGCTCGAGGTGTTCAACAACCTGTTCATGAACATTGCCGAGCAGATGGGCCTGCAGCTGCAGAACACCGCCTACTCGGTCAACATCAAGGAGCGCCTGGACTTCAGCTGCGCGCTGTTCGACGCCGACGGCCAGCTGATCGCCAACGCGCCGCACATGCCGGTGCACCTGGGCTCGATGGGCGAGAGCATCAAGACCGTGATCCGCGAGAACGCCGGCACGATGCAGCCGGGCGACGTGTATGTGCTCAACGACCCCTACCACGGCGGCACGCACCTGCCCGACATCACGGTGATCACGCCGGTCTACATCGGCAGCGACGCGCAGCAGCCCACGTTCTACGTCGGCAGCCGCGGCCACCATGCCGACATCGGTGGCACCACGCCGGGCTCGATGCCGCCGTTTTCCACGCGCATCGAGGAAGAGGGCGTGCAGATCAACAACGTGAAACTGGTCGAGGCGGGCCGGCTGCGCGAGGCCGAGATCTTGGCGCTGCTGGCAAGCGGCGAATATCCCTCGCGCAACCCGCAGCAGAACCTGGCCGACCTCAAGGCGCAGATCGCCGCCAACGAAAAGGGCGTGCAGGAGCTGCGCAAGATGGTGGAGCAGTTTGGCTTGGGTGTCGTGCAAGCCTACATGGGCCATGTGCAGGACAACGCCGAAGAATCGGTGCGCCGCGCCATCACGCACCTGGCCGCGCGCGTGAAAGACGGCCAGTTCACGCTGGCGCTCGACAACGGCGCGCAGATCTGCGTGGCGGTGCGCGTCGACGGCGCCGCGCGCACGGCCGAGATCGACTTCACCGGCACCAGCGCGCAACAGAGCAACAACTTCAATGCGCCCACCGCCGTGTGCATGGCGGCGGTGCTCTATGTCTTCCGCTGCCTGGTCGACGACGACATTCCGCTCAACGCGGGCTGCCTCAAGCCGCTCAAGGTCGTCATCCCGCCGGGCTCGATGCTCAACCCGAACCCGCCGGCCTCGGTGGTGGCGGGCAACGTCGAGACCTCGACCTGCATCACCAATGCGCTGCTCGGCGCCCTGGGCGTGATGGCCGGCAGCCAGCCGACCATGAACAACTTCACCTTTGGCAACGCGAGCTACCAGTACTACGAGACGATCTCGGGCGGCAGCGGCGCGGGCGGCGTGTTTGACAGCGCGGGCCAGCTGGTCGGCGGGTTTGGCGGCACGAGCGTGGTGCAGACCCACATGACCAACTCGCGCCTGACAGACCCCGAGGTGCTCGAGTTCCGCTTTCCGGTGCGGCTGCTGGGCTATGCGATCCGCACGGGATCGGGCGGCGCGGGCCGTTGGCGCGGCGGCGACGGCGGCGTGCGCCGCGTGCAGTTTCTCGAACCCATGACGGCCAGCATCCTCTCCAACGGCCGCATCCACCCGGCCTTCGGCATGGCCGGCGGCCAGAACGGCGCACCGGGCATCAACCGCGTGGTGCGCGCGGACGGGCGCACCGAGCCACTGGCGCACATCGGCCAGGCGCAGATGGAGGCGGGCGACGTGTTCGAGATCCACACGCCGGGCGGCGGCGGCTTTGGCGCGCTATCCAAAGAATAGCCGCCCGCGCTGGTGTCTGAAGGGTTTCAGGCTAAAAACGGCCTGAAACCGTTTGCCAGCGAGCGCTGGCTGCTCACCTTTTTGCAGGCAACGGCGTGCGCCGCCGTGTTCACAGCGGGGCGCGGCCGGAGTTCTGCGCGTGGGTGCTCACGCTGGGCGGCGCATCCTGGCCCATCTGGCGCGCCCGGAACAGCGCCGCGCGCATCAGGAAAATGGTGGTGATTGGCACAGTGACCGCGATGAACACCGCGATCAGCAGCAGGTGCACGGCCAGGCCCTCGCCCTGCAGCGAGAAGTAGAGCAGGGCGCCGTACATGATGCACCAGCAGCCCATGGTGGCGATCATCGCGGGCGCGTGCACGCGTTCGAAGAAGCTGCGCAGGCGCAGCAGGCCAAACGAGCCGAGCAGCGCCACCGCCGCGCCCGCGAGCACGAGCAGCGCCACGGCAACCTGCGCCCATGCGGGCAGTGCGTCGGCGTTCATTCGATCACCTCGCCGCGCAGCAGGAACTTGGCCATGGCCGTCGAGCCGACGAAGCCGAACGCGGCAATCAGGAGCGCGGCCTCGAAATAGTCGGCGCTGCCATAGATCAGGCCGAGCACCAGCATGGCGAGCATGGCGTTGAGGTAGAGGCAGTCCAGCGCCAGCACGCGGTCCTGCGCGCTCGGGCCCTTGAGCAGGCGCAGCAGCGTGCAGGCCATGGCCAGCATCAGCATCAGCAAGGCCAGCGGCAGGGCCCACGAAAGTACCGAAGTCATTCAAAAATCTCCATGAGCGGGCGCTCGTAGCGCTGCTTGATGTCGGCGGCGATCGCCGCGGCGTCGTGCAGTTCGAGCACGTGCAGCAGCAGCACGCTGCGGTCCCGCGACAGTTCGGCCCAGGCCGTGCCCGGGGTGATGCAGACGATGCCGGCCAGCACCGCGAGCGCATTGGGGTCGCGCACGTCGAGCGGCACCTGCACGAAGCCTGCGCGGTGCTGCGCTGGCCCGGTGCGCAGCAGCAGCCGCACGACAGCGGCATTGGAGCGCAGGCTGTCCGCGGCCACCGTGAGCAGGAGGCGCAGCACCACGCCGGGGCGGCGGATGCGCACGGGCAGGGGGCGCAAGCCCGCGGTGAGCAGCGGAATGGCAACGGCCAGCACTGCGGCCAGCAGCAGGTGCCCGGCGCTGATGCTCTGGTTGAGCAGCAGCCACAGCACGAACAGCGCCACCGACAGCAGGGGCGTGGGCAGCAGGCGCTTCATGGGGCTCCTCCTTCTGGTGCGGCGGCACCGGGCGCGGCGCCGGGGTCGGGCACGGGCGCGGCCGACATGACGGCGCGCACATAGGTGCCGGGCGAGTGCAGGGCGTCTGCGGTGGCCTGGGCAAAGTGCATCGCGGGCCCGGCCGCCACGGTCAGGGCCATGCACACCGCCAACAGCACGGCAATCGGCAGGCCCTCGACCACGCGCAGCTGCGGCCTGGCGCGGTCGTGCGCCGCCCAGAAATGGCGGATGCCGGAGCGCGTGAGCGCGATCAGGGCCAGCAGCCCAGAGGCGATCAGCAGGGCCAGGAAGGTCCAGCCCACCCACCCTGGATGCTGCCCTGCGGACGACGCCAGGCCCAGCGGGTTGAGCACGGCGGTGAGCATCGCGAACTTGCCCACGAAGCCCGACAGCGGCGGCAGCCCGGTGATCAGCAGCGTGCACGCCATGAACGACAGGCCCAGGAAAGCCGCCGCGGCGGGAATGGCGCGGCCGACCAGCACCTCTTCTTCGTCGTCGAGGTTGGTGCCCTGCGTGGGCACCAGTTCGGCGTTCAGGAACGGGGCCTCGTCGGCGTGGGGTTCGTAGGGAAACGTGCCGTCGCCGTTGTTGCGCCAGCGGTCGATCAGGTCGCTGAGCAGGAACAGCGCGCCCACGGCCAGCGTGGAGCTGGGCAGGTAGTACAGCAGCCCGGCGGTGAGCATGTTCTGGCCAAAGCCGGTGGCGGCCAGCAAGGTGCCCGACGACACGATGGCGGCGTAGCCCGCCAGATGGCCCAGACGCTGCGAACCCAGCATGCCGATGGCACCGAAGGCCATCGTCACCAGGCCGGCACCGATCAGCCACAGGCTGCCGAAATGGGCCGATGCCCCGGCCTCGGTGCTGAACATCAGCGTCCACAGCCGCAGGATGGCGTAGATGCCCACCTTGGTCATGATCGCAAACAGGGCCCCCACCGGGGCGGTGGCGGCGCTGTAGGCGGGCACCAGCCAGAAGTTCAGCGGCCAGACGGCCGCCTTGATCAGGAAGGCGGTCGCCAGGATCGCGGCGGCGGTGTGCAGCAGGCTGCGGTCGTCGTCCGCGATCTGGGCCACCGCCTGGGCCAGGTCGGCCATGTTCAGGGTGCCGGTCAGTCCATAGAGCATGGACACGCCGATCAGGAACAGCGACGATGCTGCGAGGTTGATGGCAATGAAGTGCAGCCCCGACTGCACCCTGGCGCGGCCCGAGCCGTGCAGCAGCAGGCCATAGGACGCGGCCAGCATGATCTCGAAGAACACGAACAGGTTGAACAGGTCGGCCGTGAGAAAAGCGCCGGCCAGGCCCATGAGCTGGAACTGGAACAGCGGGTGGTAGTGCACGCCGGCGCGGTGCCAGCGCGCGCTGGCAAACAGGACCGATGCCAGGCCGAGCACGCTGGTGAGGACCAGCATCAGCGCCGACAGCCGGTCCAGCGCGAGCACGATGCCGAACGGCGCAGGCCAGTTGCCGGGCAGGTAGATGCCCATGGTGGCGGGGGCGCCGCGTTGGTGGGTCCAGAGCAGCAGGGCCACGGCCACGCCCAGGCCGATCAGGGTCGAGCCGAGGTTCAGCGCGAGCTTGAGGCGCTGCTTCTCCTCGCGCAGCAGCAGCATCAGCGCGGCGGTGAACAGGGGCAGCACCACGGGGGCGAGCATGAGGTGCGGCATGGCTGCCGCGGTGAAATCGGTCACGAGGGCTCCCGCAGTTCTTCGGCTTCATTGCCGTCCACGTGGTCGGTGCCCGAGAGCCCGCGCGAGGCCAGCAGCACCACCAGGAACAGCGCCGTCATGGCAAAGCCGATGACGATGGCGGTGAGCACCAGTGCCTGGGGCAGCGGGTCGGCATAGTGGGCCAGGTCTTGCTCCAGGCCCGGCTGCAGCACCGGCGCCTTGCCGATCGCCAGGCCCAGGCGCCCCATGCTGAAGATGAACAGGTTGACCGCATACGACAGCAGCGCCAGGCCCATGATGACCTGGAAGGTGCGCGGGCGCAGCAGCAGCCACACTCCCGAGCCCGTCAACACGCCAATGGCCAATGCCAGCACTATTTCCATCACGCGCCCCCTTGTTCAGCAACGGCCTCTTCGGCCAGGCGCGCGTGGAAGCGGTGGCCGCGCACCGACTGGTGGGCAATCGAGGTCAGGATCACCATGGTTGCGCCCACGACAAGGCTGAACACGCCGAGGTCAAAGAACGTGGCGCTGGCCAGGTGGATTTCTCCGAGCACCGGCAGCGTGAGGTGCGCCGTGTGCGTGGTCATGAACGGATAGCCCAGCGCGATGGAGCCCAGGCCGGTGGCCAGTGCGCACAGCAGGCCCATCGCCATCCAGCGCCGCGGCGCCAGCGGCAGGTGCGCCTCGACCCACTGGGTGCCCGAGACGATGTACTGCAGCAGCAACGCAATCGAAAACACCAGCCCTGCCACGAACCCGCCGCCGGGCTGGTTGTGCCCACGCAGGAACAGATAGATGGCGATCAGCACCGCGAACGGCAGCAGCAGGCGCACCAGCACGGCGGGCACCATGAGGTAGCCTACGGCGGTGTCCACCGCGAGGCGCGGGTTGATCAGGTCGGTGACCAGGTCGGCCGGCACCGCGCGCTGCTGCGCCGGCAGGTCCATGATCTCGGGGGCCGGGCGGAAGCGCCGCAGCAGGGCGTAGATCGTCAGCGCCACGACGCCCAGCACCACGATTTCGCCAAAGGTGTCGAAACCCCGGAAGTCGACCAGCATGACGTTGACCACGTTGGTGCCGCCGCCCTGGCTCAGCGCATGCTCCAGGAAGAAGGTCGACGTGCTTTGCGGAAACGGCCGGCTCAGCATGGCAAAAGACAGCACGGCCATGCCGCCGCCCGCGGCCAGCGACAGGACCAGGTCGCGCAGGCGGCGCCACTGGGCGCGGCGCTGTGCCGTCGGCGTGGCGGCGGCGCGCAGGTCCTCCTCGCGCTTGGGCAGCCAGCGCAGGCCCAGCAGGATCAGCACCGTGGTCACGATCTCCACCGCCAGCTGGGTCAGCGCCAGGTCGGGCGCCGAGAACCACAGGAAGGTGACGCAGGTGCACAGGCCGGCGCCGCCCATGAGCGTGAGCGCCGCGAGCCGGTGGTATTTGGCCTGCCACGCCGCCGCGACGGCGCAGGCCATGCCGACGCCCCACAGCAGCACGAAGGCCCACGACATGGGCAGCGCGGTACGGTCGCCAATGTGCAGGTCGCGCGTCCACAAAGGCAGGGCTGCCGCCAGCATCGAGGCGCACACCAGCCACAGCATCTGCCACTGCAGCCGCTGGGTGCCCAGCAGGCGCCGGCCGTTGCGACCGGCCAGGCTCAGCGAGGCGAGCAGCGCCTCGAAGATCCGTTTGCCGTCAAAGCGCTGCAGCCCCGGCGCGGCGTCGATGCGGCCCATTTCGCGTTGCCAGCGCAGCAGCAGGTACAGGAGGGCACCGCCCAGCAGCGCGACCAGGCTCATCGCAAACGGGGTGTTGAAGCCGTGCCAGACCGCCAGGTCGAAGGCCGGCAGCTCGCCGCCGACGACCGGGCGTGCGGCGGCGTTGAGGAACCGCCCGACCGACCAGGCAGGGAAGATGCCCACCACGAGGCAGCCGAACACCAGCAGTTCCACCGGCACGCGCATCCAGTGCGGCGGCTCGTGCGGCTGCAGGGGCAGGTCGGTGGCAGGTGGCCCCCAGAAGACATCGATCGTGAAGCGCAGCGAATAGGCCACGCTGAACATGCCCGCCACCGTCGCCACCAGCGGCAAAGCCATGTTCAGGGAAGGACTTGCCTCGAGGAAGACGGTTTCCGCAAAGAACATTTCCTTGGAGAGAAAGCCGTTGAGCAGGGGCACGCCCGCCATGGCGGCGGCGGCCACCATGGCCAGCGTGGCGGTCACCGGCATCATGGTGCGCAGGCCAGACAGGCGGCGGATGTCGCGGGTGCCGCTTTCGTGGTCCACGATGCCCACCGCCATGAAGAGCGAGGCTTTGAACGTGGCGTGGTTCATGATGTGGAACACCGCCGCCACGGCGGCGAGCGGGCTGTTCAGGCCCAGCAGCAGGGTGATCAGGCCCAGATGCGAAATCGTCGAATAGGCCAGCAGCCCCTTGAGGTCGTGCTGGAACATGGCGACATAGCCGCCCAGCAGCAGCGTGCAGGCCCCGGCGCCGCCCACGATCCAGAACCATTCGTCCGTGCCGCTGAGCACCGGCCACAGGCGCGCCAGCAGAAACACACCGGCCTTGACCATGGTGGCCGAGTGCAGGTAAGCCGACACTGGTGTCGGCGCGGCCATCGCGTGGGGCAGCCAGAAATGGAAGGGAAATTGCGCGCTCTTGGTCAGCGCACCCAGCAGGATCAGCACCAGGGCCGTGCCGTAGAGCGCATGGCCGCGCACCTGCGCACCGGCGGCCAGCACATGGTCGAGGTCATAGCTGCCCACGATATGCCCCAGCACCAACACCCCGGCCAGCATGCACAGGCCGCCGGTGCCAGTGACCGTGAGCGCCATGCGCGCGCCGCGCCGGGCGTCCTTGCGGTGGTGCCAGTAGCCGATCAGCAGAAACGAGAACAGGCTGGTCAGCTCCCAGAACAGGGCCAGCTGGATCAGGTTGCCCGACAGCACCACGCCGACCATGGCGCCCATGAATGCCAGGAAGAACGAAAAGAACCGGGGCACCGGGTCGGCCGCCGACATGTAGTAGCGCGCATACAGCACCACCAGCGCCCCGATGCCCATGACCAGCATGCAGAACATCCAGGCGAAGCCGTCCATGCGCACCACCAGGTTCAGGCCCAGGGACGGCAGCCACGCAATCTCCTCGCGCAGCACGCCGCCGTCCGCGATCTGCGGGAAGTACAGCGCGGCCTGCCCACAGCACACGAGCGCAATCAGGCCGGCCAGGGTGGACTCGGTATTGCGGGCATTCGACGGGAGCAAGGCAGCCAGCAGGCTGCCGATGAAGGGGAGGATGACGAGTGTGGACAAAGGCATGCGCGGACAATTTTACGGGCAGGCGCCGGAGGTGCAGGCGCTTGCGGGCACCGGCTTGGCGATGGCGCCAGCGGCACGCAATAAAAAAACCCGCCGAAGCGGGTTGCGTCCTGGGCCTTGGCGCTTATCTCTGTGGCGCGCTCGCCCCGCTGGCAGGTGCGGTGGCCGAAGGCCTGCCCTCTTTGGGGGCAGCGCTGGATTTTTGCGTGGCCTTGGCATCGGAGGCTGGCGTGGCAGCGGCACCGGATGTTTGCGGAGCGGCGGCTGCACCCGGGGCTGCCTTTTCGGCCGGTGCCTTCATGGGCTGGGCCTTCTTGTCTTCGGCCTTCTTGGATGGCGCGCCGCTGTAGCTGCTGCCGTTGACCGTCAGGCCTTCGGCGGAAAACCGCGCAGCCGACTTTTCGCCCACGCCATTGACGCGTCCAATGAAGTCGTTCCAGTCCTTGAAGTCGCCTTTTTTGCGTTCATCGATGATTTTGCTGGAAATGGCCGGGCCAATGCCCTTGATGCCATCGAGCTCGGCGGGAGTGGCCTTGTTGACGTCGACTGCCGCAAACGCGGCGGCGGCATACAGCATGGCGATGAGCATCAAGATTTTCTTCAGCATGGCAAATCTCCTGGGTGCGCAGCGAAGAGCCGCTGCGCCTTCCCTAACGGCCGGCTCGGGCCGGGCGTTGACCCGGCGGAGCGAACGGCCCTGGCTTCGCTATAGCTCTTCCACGCGGCGGGCAGGGTAGCTGTCCCAGGTCTGGCAGCCCGGACATTGCCAGAAGTGCTGGCGAGCTTCAAAGCCGCAAGCAGCACAGCGGTAGCGCGTCAAGGGCGAACTGGCCCGGTCGAGGGCGCGCTGGACTTGCGGGTGGAACTGCTCATGCTCGAGCGTCTCTCCGGCCAACCACTTGGCGGCGGCGACCAGCGAAGGCTCGCGTTCGAGGTGGCGCAGATACCAGTGCCGCCCTGCGGCGGATTCCTGCGCGCCGGCATTCTCGAGGGCCACGATGCCTTCGAGCACGTCCAGCGAAGGCGCGTTGTCGTAATGCTGTTGCAGCAGCGCCATCACCTGCGCCGCCATGTTGGCGGCACGCCCGGCTTCCACCAGCAACGCGGCCGCCAGGGGCAGCGCAGCGGGCGTGGCCGCGCCCATCTGCATCAGCGTGGCGACGGCTGCGCCCGGCTGCCCCCGCTGCTGCTGCAGCTTGGCCAGCTCCATGCGGGGGCGCGGTGCCTGCGGCGCCACATGGGCGGCCTGCTCCAGGCGTGCCTGGGCCGCTGGCAGGTCGCCTTGGGCCATCGAGCCCAGCGCCTGCTCGCACAGGTAGTGGGCCTGGCGGGTGCTGAAGTCTCCCTGGTGCGCAGCCTGCATTTTCTCGGTGATCGCGGCAGCGCGCGGCCAGTCGCGCGAGCGCTCGTAAATGGCCAGCAGCGCCAGGCGCGACTCGCCCTCGAAGGGCGTTCCTTCCAGCCGCGCCAGCGCATCCTCGGCGCGGTCGAGCAGCCCGGCCTTGAGAAAATCGAGCGCCAGGGCATGCTGCGCGCGCTCTCGGTCGGTGCGGCTCAGGTCTCCGCGCGACAGCAGGTGCTCATGCACGCGCACGGCGCGGTCGTACTCACCGCGGCGCCGAAACAGGTTGCCCAGCGCAAAGTGCAGCTCCGAGGTGTCCGGATCGTTCTGCACCGCTTCGATGAAGGAGTCGATCGCCTTGTCCTGCTGCTCGTTGAGCAGAAAGTTCAGTCCCTTGAAATAGGCCTTGGGAACGCGCCGGTTTTCGGCGCGCAGCTGGTGCAGGTCCAGGCGCGACGCCAGCCAGCCGAGCAGGAACGCCACAGGCAGTCCCAACAAAATCCAGGTCAGGTCAAATTCCATGGGGCGGCTGTGGCTCGGCGGGAGGTGAAGATGCGGTGGTGGGTGGGGTGGGCATGGGCTGCTGCGTGGCGTGCGTGCGGCGTGCCGCACTGCGGTGGCGCCACCAGCGCGGCACCATACCGAGCACACCCACGGCCACGCCACAGGTGAAAGCGCTCAGCACGACGAGCACCAGCGGCGCGCGCCATTGGGTGCCAAAGAAGAAGTGCAGCGTGGCGTCCTGCTGGTTGTTGAGCGCAAAGGCAAACAGGGTAAAAAAAATGGCTGCCTTGAGCAGCCACAGGAGGTATTTCATGCATCCCCTTTGTGACGGGGAGATTCTAGCGACGCCATGGCCCAGGCACCGTCAAGGCTTGGTTGCCGCAGCACCCAGGCCCAGCTCGGCGGTGCGCTTGTCCACCGCTTCGCGCAGGGCCTTGCCCGGTTTGAAGTGGGGTACGCGCTTGGCCGGGATGGCCACGGCTTCTCCGCTGCGTGGGTTGCGGCCCATGCGCGGAGGGCGGTGGTTGACCGAGAAGCTGCCGAAGCCCCGGATCTCGATGCGGTGCCCGCGCACCAGTGCTTCACCCACGGCGTCCAGCAGGGTTTTGACGGCGTACTCGGCGTCGCGGTGCGTGAGCTGGCTGAACCGGGCGGCCAGTTCTTCGACGAGATCGGATCGGGTCATGGGCAGGGTCTCATGAAAATGGCCGGGCGGGCGCTGTGCGCACCCGACCGGCCAATGGTCAAACGGTCAAGTTTTACTTTTCCGAATTGTCCAGCTTGGCGCGCAGCAGGGCGCCCAGGCTGGTCGTGCCGGCGCTTTCGCGGCTCGACTGCTGGCTCAGGCTGGCCATGGCGCCTTGCTCGTCGGCCATGTCCTTTTGCTTGATCGACAGCTGGATGTTGCGGGTCTTGCGATCCACGTTGACCACCACGGCCGTGACTTCGTCGCCTTCCTTGAGCACGTTGCGGGCATCTTCGACGCGGTCGCGCGAGATTTCCGAAGCGCGCAGGTAGCCCACGATGTCTTCGCCGAGGTCGATTTCAGCGCCACGGGCGTCCACGGTCTTGACCTTGCCGGTCACGATCTGGCCCTTGTCGTTCACCGTCACGAAGGTCGTGAACGGGTCGCCGTCAAGTTGCTTGATACCCAGCGAGATGCGTTCGCGGTCCACGTCCACGGCCAGCACCAGGGCTTCGACTTCCTGGCCCTTCTTGTAGTTGCGCACGGCGGCTTCGCCGGTTTCGTTCCACGACAGGTCGGACAGGTGCACCAGGCCGTCGATGCCGGCAGCCAGACCGACGAACACGCCGAAGTCGGTGATCGACTTGATCGGGCCCTTGACGCGATCGCCGCGCTTGGTGTTCTGCGCGAACTCTTGCCAGGGGTTGGCCTTGCACTGCTTCATGCCCAGGCTGATGCGGCGCTTGTCTTCGTCGATCTCGAGGACCATGACTTCGACTTCGTCGCCGAGGGTGACGAGCTTGGACGGAGCGATGTTCTTGTTCGTCCAGTCCATTTCGGACACGTGCACCAGGCCTTCAATGCCGGGCTCGAGTTCGACGAACGCGCCGTAGTCGGCGATGTTCGTGATCTTGCCGAACAGGCGCGTGCTTTGGGGGTAGCGGCGCGACACGCCCATCCATGGGTCGTCGCCCATCTGCTTGAGGCCCAGCGAGACACGGTTCTTCTCAGTGTCGAACTTGAGGATCTTGGCCATGATTTCCTGGCCAGCCGTGACCACTTCGCTCGGGTGGCGCACACGGCGCCATGCCATGTCGGTGATGTGCAGCAAGCCATCGATGCCGCCCAGGTCCACGAATGCACCGTATTCGGTGATGTTCTTGACCACGCCCTGGACAATGGAGCCTTCCTTGAGGGTCTCCATCAACTTGGCGCGCTCTTCGCCCATCGAGGCTTCGACCACAGCGCGGCGGCTCAGCACCACGTTGTTGCGCTTGCGATCGAGCTTGATGACCTTGAATTCCATGGTCTTGTTTTCGTACGGCGTCAGATCCTTGATCGGACGCGTATCGATCAGCGAGCCGGGCAGGAAGGCGCGGATGCCGTTGACCAGCACCGTCAGGCCGCCCTTGACCTTGCCGCTGGTGGTGCCGGTGACGAATTCGCCGGATTCCAGGGCCTTTTCGAGGCTCATCCACGACGCCAGGCGCTTGGCCGTGTCGCGCGACAGGATGGTGTCGCCATAGCCGTTTTCGATGGAGCCGATGGCCACGGAGACAAAGTCACCCACTTGGACTTCGACTTCGCCCTTGTCGTTCTTGAACTCTTCCAACGGCACGTAGGCCTCGGACTTGAGGCCGGCGTTCACGACGACAAAGTTGTGCTCCACGCGCACGACTTCGGCGGTGATGACCTCGCCCGGACGCATTTCGGTGCGTTGCAAGGATTCTTCAAAAAGGGCGGCAAAAGATTCAGACATGTATTTCCTTGCCACGGACAGGTTTTACAGCGGCACGATTGCCGCGGTTTCAAAGGCTGCCAGTGGTGGTTTGCTGTGCGGCGGTGGCCGCGGTTACGTCATAAGAACCACACTGCTGAGCGCTGCTGCGCGGCGGGAGCGGTGTGGGCCGGCGGGACGGTCAAGCCCCTTTATCGCCCTGCGCGCCAGGCGCGAAAGGCTGTCGCTGCTGCCACAGATGGCTGACCAGCTGCACGGTCTGCTCGACCGACAGGCTGGAGCTGTCCAGTGGCACAGCATCTTGCGCCTGCTTCAAGGGCGCGGCACTGCGGGACATGTCCCGTGCATCGCGCGCCTCCAAGTCGGCGCGAAGGTCGGCTATTTTAATGGAAATCCCTTTAGAAATCAATTGTTTGTGCCGGCGCTCGGCGCGGCATTCGGCGCTGGCGGTGAGGTACACCTTGAGCGGCGCCTGCGGAAAGATCACGGTGCCCATGTCGCGCCCGTCGGCGACTAGGCCCGGCAGGCGCTGAAAGCTGTGCTGCAGGCCGACCAGTGCCTGGCGCACGGCGGGAAGGGCGGAGACGCGCGACGCATTCATGCCGGCCTCTTCGGTGCGGATGGCCGCGGTGACGTCGTCGCCGGCCAGCCAGACCCGGTGGTTCTCGAAGCGCACATCGAGTGCGCCCGCCAGAGCGGCAATGGCGGATTCATGGCCGGCGTCTATCGGCAGCCCGGCCCGCACGGCGGCCAGCGCAGCGATGCGGTAGAGCGAGCCGGAGTCGAGAAAGGCATAGCCCAGCTGCTGCGCCAGGGCCTCGGCCACGGTGCCCTTGCCCGACGCGGTGGGGCCGTCGATGCATATCACCGGGATGGCGGCGGGCGGTGTGTGCACGACGGAGAACAAGGCCTCGAAATAGTCCGGAAAGGTCTTGGCGACGCACTGCGGATCTTCAATGCGCACCGGCAGCCCCGCGGGATTGAAGGCCGCCAGCGAAAAGCACATAGCGATGCGGTGGTCGTCGTAGGTGCGGATGCTGGCGGCGCGCCAGTCGGCGGGCGTGGTCGGGGGCGTGATGCGCAGGTAGTCGGCGCCTTCCTCCACGGTGGCGCCGAGCTTGCGCAGCTCGCAGGCCATGGCCGCCAGGCGGTCGGTTTCCTTGACGCGCCAGCTGGCGATGTTGCGCAGCGTGGTGGTGCCATCGGCGTACAGCGCCATCACGGCCAGCGTCATCGCGGCGTCGGGGATGTGGTTGCAGTCGAGGTCGATGGCCTTGAGCGGCCAGGCGCCGCGCGCCACCTGCAGCCAGTGGGGGCCGCCGCTGATCTGGGCGCCCATGGCGCGCGCAGCGTCGACAAAGCGGATGTCGCCCTGGATGGAATCCAGGCCCACGCCCATGATTTTGATGCCGTTTTGGCCTCCAGCGCTTTCTGCTATTGCGCCAAGTGCTATGAAATAGCTAGCTGACGAGGCGTCGGACTCGACATGGACGCTGCCGGGCGACTGGTAGCGGCTGCCGGCGGGGATGGTGAAGCGCTGCCAGTTGTCGTTGGCCACGGCAATGCCAAAGCGCGCCAGCAAATGCAGGGTGATGGCGATGTAGGGGCGCGAGATCAGCTCGCCCACGACCTCGATGACTACGTCCTGCCGCGTGGCGGCCAGTGGCAGCGCCATCAGCAGCGCCGTCAGGAACTGGCTGGAGACGTCGCCGCGCACGCGGATCGGCGCGGCCAGCGACAGCGCGGGCACACTGGCGGCCTGGGCGATGCGCAGCGGCGGATAGCCTGCGTTGCCCAGGTACTCGATCTGGCAACCCAGCTGGCGCAGTGCATCGACGAGGTCGCCGATCGGGCGCTCGTGCATGCGCGCGACGCCGCTGAGGCGGTATTCGCCGCCCAGCAGTGCCAGCGCAGCCGCGAGCGGGCGCATGGCGGTGCCGGCGTTGCCCAGGAAGAGCTCAGTGGGCGAGGTGGGCGTGCGCCCGCCCAGGCCGGTGATGCGCAGTGGTGCGCCGTCCTCCTCGACGGTGCAGCCGAGCTGGCGCAGTGCATCGAGCATCACGCGCGTGTCGTCGGAGGCCAGCAGGTCGTGCACCGTGGTGGTGCCGTGGCTGAGCGCAGCCAGCAGCAGCACGCGGTTGGAGATGCTCTTGGAGCCCGGCAGGTGGAGGCTGCCGTGCGCCGTCTGCAGCGGGGGGATGTCGAGAAAGGCGGTGCTGAACATTCAGTGGGGCTCGCTGGTGCGCTGTGCGCCCATGCGCCAGTGGGCGCGGGTTTCACTCGCCAAGGTGACCATGTCCTCGACGGCTTGCGCGTCGTTGCCGCGCATCGCCTGCTCGAACTGCTGCAAGGCCTGCTGGAAGAGGCTGGACTGGGAAAGGATGTCCTCGCGGTTGGCCAGCAGGATGTCGCGCCACATCTTCGGATCGCTGGCGGCGATGCGGGTGAAGTCGCGAAAGCCCGGGCCGGCCAGCGACAGAAAGCTGTCCGCCTGCGGCTGGCCCATGATGCCGTTGACCAGCGCGAACGCCAGCAAGTGCGGCAGGTGGCTGACGGCCGCGAAAGCCGCGTCGTGCGACTCGGGCGACATGCTGCTGACGCGGCAGCCCAGGGCCGTCCACAGCTCCTGCGCCTTGTGCAGCTGTGCGGTGAGCGTGCGTTCGGTGGGCGTCAGGATCACATGGCGGCCGCTGTAGAGAGTGGCTTCGGCGTGCTCCACCCCCGAGACTTCGCGTCCCGTGATGGGATGGGCCGGCACGAACGAGCCTACCTGGTCGCGCAGCGCGCGGCGCGCCGCCTGCACCACGTCGACCTTGGTCGAGCCCACATCCATCACCAGCGTCTGCGGCGTGACCAGGTGCTTGATGGCCCGGAGCGTGGCTTCGGTGGCCGCGACCGGCACGGCCAGCAGCACGATGTCGGCGCCGGCCACGGCCAGCAGGGCCGAGGGGGCTTCCACGTCGATCACGCCCAGCTGGCGCGCGCGGTCGGTGGTGGAGGGCGACTTGCTGTAACCGACCACGCGCTGCACCAGGCCGGCCTTTTTCATGGCCAGGGCGAACGAGCCGCCCATGAGGCCGCAGCCAATCAGTCCCAATTGTTCAAACATGCGGCGGTCCTCAGGGGGCGACCGGGTACGTGCCCAGCACCTTGTAGAAAGCGCACAGGCTGCGCAGCTCGGCCAGCGCGGCGCTGACATGGGGCTGGCTGGGGTGGCCGTCGAGGTCGATGTAGAAATAGTATTCCCACTGGCCGGTGCGCGCCGGGCGCGACTCGAAGCGCGTCATCGAGACGCCGTGCCGCTTGAGCGGCACCAGCAGGTCGTGCACTGCGCCCGGGTGGTTGGGCACCGAGACGATGAGGCTGGTGCAGTCGTGGCCCGACGGCGGCGGCGTCTGCAGCGTGTGCGGCAGGCAGATGATGGCAAAGCGGGTTCGGTTGTAGGCGTCGTCCTGGATCGCGTGGGCCACGATGTGCAGGCCGAACTGCTGGGCCGCGCGTTCGCTCGACAGGGCCGCCCAGGCCGGGTTGGTGGCCGACAGACGGGCGCCTTCGGCATTGCTCGACACTGGGCGGCGCTCGGCGTGCGGTAGGTGCTTGGACAGCCAGGCCTGGCATTGCGCCAGCGCCTGGGGGTGCGCCAGCACGGCCTCGATGCCGTCGAGCGAGTTGGTCTGGCGCATCAGGTTGTGCCGGATCAGCAGGCTGACCTCGCCGACCACATGGGTGGGGGTGTGCAGGAACATGTCGAGCGAGCGCGTGACCACGCCCTCGGTCGAGTTCTCCACGCCGACCACGCCGTACTGCGCGCTGCCGGCTGCCGTCGCGTGGAACACCTCGTCGAAGCTGCTGCAGTACATCAGGTCGGCCGCGCCGCCGAAATATTCGACGGCGGCCTGCTCGCAGAACGTGCCCTCGGGGCCCAGGACGGCGACGCGCTGGGGCGATTCGAGCGCCAGGCAGGCCGACATGATCTCGCGCCAGATCGCCGACACATGGGCGCTCTTGAGCGGGCCGGGGTTGGCGTCCTCGATCTTCTGGATCACCTGGGCCACGCGGTCGGGGCGGAAGAAGGGCGTGCCTTCGCGCTTCTTGACTTCGCCGACGCGCTCGGCCACCAGGGCGCGCTGGTTCAGCAGGGCCAGCAGCTGCTGGTCGATGTTGTCGATCTGCACGCGCAGGCTGGCGAGGTCGGGGGAGGCTTGGGGTGTCGTCATCGGGGGCTCAGGCGTGCTTCTGCTCGAAGGCTTTCATGTACTCCACCAGAGCCTGCACGCCGGCCAGCGGCATGGCGTTGTAGAGGCTGGCGCGCATGCCGCCCACGGACTTGTGGCCCTTGAGCTGCAGCAGGCCGCGCGCGCGCGCGCCGGCCAGGAAGGCGTCGTTGCGGGTTTCGTCTTGCAGGAAAAAGGGAATGTTCATGCGCGAGCGGCAGTGGGGTGCCACCTTGTTCACATAGAACTGCGACCGGTCGATGGTGTCGTAGAGCAGCTGGGCCTTGGCCTTGTTGCGCAGCTCCATCGCGGCCACGCCGCTGGCAGCGCCCTCGCGCTGGCGCTTGAGCCACTGGAAGGTGAGGCCGGCCACGTAGATGCCCCAGGTGGGCGGCGTGTTGTACATCGAGTGGTGGTCGGCCACGATGCGGTAGTCGAACGCGCTCGGGCAGGCCGCCAGTGCGTGGCCCAGCAGGTCTTCGCGCACCACGACGATGGTCAGGCCGGCGGGCCCGATGTTCTTTTGCGCGCCGCCAAAGGCCAGCCCGACGCGCGACCAGTCGACGGGGCGCGATGCCACCTGCGACGAGAAATCGATCACCAGCGGCGCGTCGCTGCCCAGCGCCCGGAGGTCGGGCAGTTCGTGGAATTCGATGCCGTGGATGGTCTCGTTGCTGCAGATGTGCAGGTAGCTGGCGCCGCGGCTGGGCTGCCAGCGGGCCGGGTCGGGCAGGGTGGTGAAGCCGCTGTCCTCGCCCGAGGCGATGACGTTCACCTCGGCGGCGTACTTGCGCGCTTCCTTTTGCGACTTCTGGCTCCAGCTGCCGGTGACGACGAAGTCCACGGTGGCCGCGCGCGAGAGGTTCAGCGGCACGATGGCGTTTTCGGCCAGGCCGCCGCCCTGCATGAACAGGATCCTGAACTCTGCCGGCACGGCCAGCAGTTCGCGCAGGTCGGCCTCGGCCTGCTCGCAGATGGAGACGAATTCCTTGCCGCGGTGGCTCATCTCCATCACGCCCATGCCGCTGCCATGCCAGTCGAGCATTTCGGCGGCGGCCTGCTCCAGGACCTCGACGGGGATGGCCGCCGGGCCGGCGGAGAAGTTGTAGGGGCGTTGCATGGTATTTGTGGTCAAAAGTGGCTCAAACGCTTATGCAATAAGCGCTGATGGCTATCAAATAAATAGTGCAGGCACCCGCCCCATCCTGGGTGTGGCAGGGCGCGCGTGCGTTCAGGCGTCGGGCGTGGCGGGTGCGTCGCTGGCGGTGCCGTCGAGGTCCTGGCTGTCGTCCTCGGCTCCAGCCGCTTCGGCTGCGTCGTTCTCGACGATGCGCTGCAGGCCGCTGAGCTTGGCGCCTTCGTCCAGTGCGATCAAGGTCACGCCCTGCGTGGCACGGCCGAGCTCGCGGATCTCGCTGACGCGCGTGCGCACCAGCACGCCACGGTCGGTGATTAGCATGATCTCGTCGTCGGCATGCACCAGCGTGGCGGCCACGACCTTGCCGTTGCGCTCGGACTGCTGGATGGCGATCATGCCCTTGGTGCCGCGGCCATGGCGCGTGTACTCGGTGATGCCGGTGCGCTTGCCAAAGCCGTTTTCGGTGGCGGTGAGCACGCTCTGGCTTTCGTCCTCGGCCACCAGCATGGCGATCACGCTCTGTCCTTCTTCGAGCATCATGCCGCGCACGCCGCGTGCCTGGCGGCCCAGCGGCCGCACATCGTTCTCGTCGAAGCGCACGGCCTTGCCGCCGTCGGAGAACAGCATCACGTCGTGCTGGCCGTCGGTCAGCGCGGCGCCGATCAGGTAGTCGCCCTCGTCGAGGTTCACGGCAATGATGCCGCCCTTGCGCGGGTTGGAGAAATCATCGAGCGCGGTTTTCTTGACGGTGCCCATGCTCGTCGCCATGAAGACGTAGTGGTCGGCCGGGAAACTGCGCATGGCGCCCGTGAGCGGCAGCACGACGTTGATCTTCTCGCCTTCCTGCAGCGGGAACATGTTGACGATGGGCCGGCCACGCGAGCCGCGCGACCCTGCAGGAACTTCCCAGACCTTGAGCCAGTACAACCGGCCGCGGTTGGAGAAGCACAGGATGTAGTCGTGCGTGTTGGCGATGAAGAGCTGGTCGATCCAGTCGTCTTCCTTGGTCGCTGTGGCCTGCTTGCCGCGCCCGCCGCGTTTTTGCGCACGGTATTCGCTCAAGGGCTGGCTCTTGATGTAGCCGGTGTGACTCAAGGTCACCACCATGTCGGTGGGCGTGATCAGGTCTTCGGTGGACAGGTCTTGCGCGCTGTATTCGACCAGGCTGCGGCGGGCGCCGAGCTTGCTTTGGCCGAACTCGGCCTTGATGGCGCTGAGCTCTTCGCAAATGATGGTCGAGACGCGCTCGGGCGTGGCCAGGATGTCGAGCAGGTCTTCGATTACCGCCATCACGTCCTTGTATTCGGCGACGATCTTGTCCTGCTCCAGGCCCGTGAGGCGCTGCAGGCGCATCTGCAAGATTTCTTGCGCCTGGGTGTCCGAGAGGCGGTACAGGCCGTCCTGCCCCATGCCGAATTCGCGCTCCAGCCCTTCGGGGCGGTAGTCGTCGGCATTGATGGTGCCTCCATCCGTGCGCGTGCGGGTCAGCATTTCACGCACCAGCTTGCTATCCCACGAATGCGCCATGAGTTCGGTCTTGGCGACCGGCGGCGTCGGCGCGTTGCGGATGATGGCGATGAAATCATCGATGTTGGCCAGCGCCACGGCCAGGCCTTCGAGCACATGGCCACGGTCGCGTGCCTTGCGCAGTTCGAACACGGTGCGGCGCGTGACCACTTCGCGGCGGTGCTGCAAAAAGACGCTGATCAGCGTCTTGAGATCGCACAGGCGGGGCTGGCCATCGATTAGCGCCACCATGTTCATGCCGAACGTGTCCTGCAGCTGGGTCTGCTTGTACAGGTTGTTCAGCACCACTTCGGGCACTTCGCCACGCTTGAGCTCGATCACCAGGCGCATGCCGGACTTGTCGGACTCGTCCTGGATGTGGCTGATACCCTCGATTTTTTTCTCATGGACCAGCTCGGCCATGCGCTCCTGCAGCGTCTTCTTGTTGACCTGGTAGGGCAGCTCGTCAACGATGATGGCCTGGCGCTGGCCGCGGTCGATGTCTTCGAAGTGGCACTTGGCGCGCATGATCACGCGGCCGCGCCCGGTGCGGTAGCCGTCCTTGACGCCGGTGATGCCATAGATGATGCCGGCTGTGGGGAAGTCGGGCGCCGGAATGATCTCCATCAGCTCATCGATGCTGGCCTCCGGGTGGGCCAGCAGGTGCAGGCAGGCATCGACCACTTCGTTGAGGTTGTGCGGCGGAATGTTGGTGGCCATGCCCACCGCAATGCCCGACGAACCGTTGACGAGCAGGTTCGGCAACTTGCTGGGCAGGACCAGGGGTTCCTTCTCGCTGCCGTCGTAGTTGGGACCGAAATCGACGGTTTCCTTGTCGATGTCTCCCAGCATCTCGTGGGCGATCCTGGCCAGACGGATTTCGGTGTAGCGCATGGCGGCCGCGTTGTCGCCGTCCACCGAGCCAAAGTTGCCCTGGCCATCGACCAGCATGTGGCGCAACGAGAAGTCTTGCGCCATCCGCACAATCGTGTCGTAGACCGCGCTGTCGCCGTGCGGATGGTATTTACCGATCACATCGCCGACGATACGGGCCGACTTCTTGTACGGCCGGTTCCAGTCGTTGTTGAGCTCGTGCATGGCAAACAGCACGCGCCGGTGCACAGGCTTGAGGCCATCGCGCGCATCCGGCAGCGCCCGACCCACGATCACGCTCATGGCGTAATCGAGATAACTGCGGCGCATCTCTTCTTCAAGGCTGATGGGCAGGGTTTCTTTGGCGAACTGGGTCATAGCGGTGGCGGAGGCTGCAAGGGACGTTCATTTTAGGCGCAAGCGCTTGTCGCACCTGCGCAACACATCCCGGCAATTACGCTTTTGTCCTACGGAAGGGATGCTAAAGGGCTCCTGCCGCCACTGTTACGTATGGCACAATCATTTCAACGTTTTTGGTGATGGTCACCGATGACGTCCTTATTCGCAGCGCGGCTGCGGCTTTTTCCCCAAGAGGAGAACCATGAAGAAATTGAACAAAGTGGCGATGTTGTTTGCCTCCGCAGCGCTCGCAACCGCCGCTGGCGCACAAACCATCGACAACTGGAAGAACGGCACCAACGAGCTGGTCTGGAAGAACGGCACGAACGAGCTGTGCTGGCGCGATGCCAACTGGACGCCTGCTACCGCAGCGCCTGGTTGTGATGGCGCTTTGGTCGTTCCTGTTGCCGCTGCTCCAGCCCCTGCTGCTGCACCTGCTCCCGCTCCTGCACCGGCTCCTGCTCCCGCACCGGCTCCCGCCGTCGCGACCAAGGTCACCTACGCTGCAGACGCCTTCTTCGACTTCGATAAGTCGGTTCTGAAGCCCGAAGGCAAGGCCAAGCTCGACGACCTGGTGTCCAAGGTCAAGGACGTGAACCTGGAAGTCATCATTGCCGTGGGTCATACCGACTCTATCGGTACCGATGCCTACAACCAGAAGCTGTCGGTGCGCCGTTCTGAAGCCGTGAAGGCGTACCTGGTTTCCAAGGGTATCGAAAAGAACCGCGTCTACACCGAAGGCAAGGGCGAAAAGCAGCCTGTTGCTGACAACAAGACCAAGGAAGGCCGCGCCAAGAACCGCCGCGTGGAAATCGAAGTAGTTGGCACCCGCGCTGCCAAGTAATCTTCTGATTGCCCCAAAAAAGCCCCGTTCGCGGGGCTTTTTTTATGGGGTGCCCTGTCCGCTGACTCTGGTAGAGAATCTAGTCCATGAACCACACCGTCAATGCAGATCCCTCTGAGCTGGCCAAATTTTCAGACTTGGCCCACCGCTGGTGGGATCCGGAAAGTGAATTTAGACCTTTGCACCAAATCAATCCCTTGCGTTTGGACTGGATCAATTCCATTTCTCCATTGCAAAACCAACGCGTGCTCGATGTGGGGTGTGGCGGCGGCATTCTGGCCGACTCCATGGCGCGCAAGGGTGCGCGTGTACTCGGCATCGATTTGGCGACCAAGCCCTTGCGCGTGGCCCAGCTGCATGCGCTGGAAGCGCAGACCCAAGGCGTGGAATATCGTGAAGTCAGCGTGGAATCGCTGGCCGCTGAGCAGCCTGGCAGTTTCGATGCCGTCACCTGCATGGAAATGCTCGAGCACGTGCCTGACCCGGGCTCCGTTGTCCGGGCTTGCGCGCAGTTGGTCAAGCCGGGTGGCTGGGTGTTCTTCTCGACCATCAACCGCAACGCCAAGGCCTTTGTGCTCGCCATCGTGGGTGCGGAGTACATCCTGAATATGTTGCCGCGGGGCACCCATGAGTACAGCAAATTCATACGCCCGAGCGAATTGGCGGCCGACTGCCGCTCTGCCCAGCTGGATATCCACCATACGCGTGGGCTGGAATACAACCCGATCACACGCCGCTACTGGCTCAGTGCCGACACCAGCGTGAACTATCTGCTGGCAACCCGCCGTGCGGCCTGAAAGAGGGGCCGCCATGTTCCCGAATGTGCGTGCTGTCTTGTTTGATTTGGACGGCACCTTGATAGACAGTGCGCCCGACCTGGGTGCCGCTGCCGACAAGATGCGCACCGATCGTGGCATGCCCTCCCTGCCTTTGGAGCGGTACCGGCCGATGGCGGGCGCCGGAGCGCGCGGCATGCTCGGAGAAGCGTTTGGGTTGACGCCGGAGCATCCAGATTTCGTGGCCATGCGGGAAGAGTTTTTTGCGAACTACGAAGCTCGCATGACCCAGAACACCCATGTATTCGGTGGCGTTCCTGAATTGATCCAGCAGATTTTGGCGCGCAATATCGTATGGGGTGTTGTCACCAACAAGGCGGCCCGGTTCACTGAGCCGCTGACACGGGAGATACCTTTGTTTGCGACCGCTTCTACGGTGGTGAGTGGCGACACGACACCTCACCCAAAGCCCCATCCCGCGCCGCTGTGGGAGGCTGCAGCTCGGTTGGGGTTGTCCGCTGCAGATTGCCTGTACGTGGGTGACGACGAACGCGACATTCTTGCAGGCCGAGCAGCCGGCATGGGCACGGTTGCCGCAACCTATGGATATCTTGGCGCCGAAGTGGAGGTGTGCCGGTGGCGTGCGGATGCAGAGATTAATTCTCCATTGGGGCTCTTGCAATTGCTGGCCATGGCCTAAAATACGTTCTGTAGGGGCTGCCCTGGTTTCGACGTGGGTTCGGAATCGGCGTGGTGCATGTCGAGCTTGATTGGCGCTCGTAAATCTGCATTCAAAAAACTAACTGCAAACGACGAACGTTTCGCACTCGCCGCCTAAAACCGGTGAGCCTTGCAACAGCACGCTGATGGGCTGGGCAAGGGGGCTGTAAAGCCTCCCGGCTGCAAGGTTATTTACGTCAGCTGGTTCCAGGCCGGGTACCTTGGCATGGAACGAGATTCAAGGGTACTGGCGTTCAACATAGCGTGCGACTGCGCGATGTTGAAGGCGAGACTCAAATCAGACCGCTAAACATGTAGATCTGCCCGAAGAAGGCTTGCGGACGCGGGTTCAATTCCCGCCAGCTCCACCACTATAGATAACCCCAGACATGAGCATCCCTCTGGTCTGGGGTTTTTTCTTGGCCGTTTGTGGTCTGGCGTGGCCCTGTGAAATTTGCACCGAAATCGCACCGATTCACACCACGGCCCTCAACACGGCTAGCAGTTTCTCGCGATTCTCTCGGATGGCACTTGCCATAGGTGCAAAAAACCGTCTCCACATCCTCAATCCCCAGTAGGGCGTATGAAGGACTATGGGTTGTGGCCTGCCCGGAGGGGCTCGAACCCCCGACCTATAGCTTAGAAGGCTATTGCTCTATCCAGTTGAGCTACGGGCAGATGCATAAACATTGCGTTTGATGCTATGGATTTGGTTGATCTTGCTGAAGCGTCGCGTCTTTGCCAAATCGCAATGCAGCGATCATACCTGCGCCGCCCATGGAATTTGGATTGCTCAGCGCGTATTCGCACGAGGCTCCTTCACAAGCTCCGGGATCTGGGAAACCTGTCGTCCAGGCCATCCAGATTCGGCGCAGGCGTTGGAAAAGCTGCAGCGCAGATTGCGCACACGCGCGGCGTCAATCGGTTTCTTCAAACACCAGAGAAGGCGTGGCCATGACCCGTGCGCTGTGTTCCAAGCGCTCGATCACGTGGTTGGCGAAGTAGCTGTTCTGTGTATCGGGCTCCAGCGCTGCCACAGCCAGATAGGCCATGGCCTGGTTGAGCGGGACGTAATAGCTGCCCGCAGGCACATCGATGGCACTGCGCACCAGGGCCACTTGCGCGCGCACAATGTCGGCAGACTCGGTCATCGGGCCGCGCACGTCTTCGCGGACACCCCGTGCGCTGCTGGTTTCGCGGTACGTGTCGGCCAGCAGGCCACCGGGTTCGGCCACGCGCAGTACCTGCACACCCAGCAAGCGCAGGCGTTCGATGGCGGCGTCGGCGTCGGCAGACAGCCAGTAGCCGCAGGGGCGGGGGCGCGACTTGAGGTTGCGCAAGGCAAGCGATGAGTTCCAGTCCACGCGCAGCACGCGGTCGGCCCCGGTGTCCGGGTCCAGCATGGTGATGTCGCGTTGCTCGCGGGTGGGTCCGGCTTCCACCACCATCTGATCGCGGCAGGCCTGTGCGCTGGTGTCGCGCACGACAAACGAGCGCACCTGCTCCAGGTTGGCCGCTCGCTCTGCGGTGCTGCGCAGCGCACTGGTGACGGCCGTGATCTGGGTGTGCACGCGGCGCTGGATGTGCGCGCGCCCGATCCCCACGCCCCGGGTCTCCACCAGCAGGCTGACGGCGTTCTTCAGGCCATTGACATTGCGCGCGGTGTCGGGCTGGGTGCCCCCCATGGACAGGGTGAGGTCGTCGGGGCGCATGGAGGTGGTGAAATACCACTCGGTGCTGAGGTTTTGCGCCTGGAGGGCAGTCACCATGGGGGCGTGGTACCACTCCTTCGAGGCCTTGACCAGGAATTCGGGCAGGTTGGCCGTGCCGGCATATTGCAGCAGGGCGTCGTAGCGCTGCAGCGCGTGGAATTTTTCCAGATATGGCCCGGCCACGGTGAATTCGTGCGCATCGATGACCAGAATCGGGCGGTAGTCGCGCACCAGCGCCGCCAGCGCGCGGGCCTCGGGTGTGTTGAGAAGCAGGTGGTCGCGGTCCATGTCCATGCCGTTGGCGGTAGCGCGCGTGCTGGCCTCGGCCCCGTCGGGATTGGCGCGCGGCACGACGATGACGTTGATGCGCTCCAGCAGGGGCTCCAGCAGGCCCTGCGCCAGTTCCTTGGCCACCACCAGCAAGGCTTCGCTTCCCGCGGGTTCGTCGCCGTGCTGCTGGCCCATCAGCAGCACGGTGGGGCGCTGGTTGGCGCTCAACTGGTCGGGGCTGGTGCCGCCAGCGTGCGTCAACACCATCGCGTGGATGGGGTTGCCGCGCTGCGAGGGGCCCAGTGCCAGCAGTGTCGTGCGCGTTCCGGTCGAGGCGGAGCCCGAGGCGATGCGCTGCAGCCACTGTCCGATTTCTGCATTGGTCGTGAAGGCGCGCCGCTCCGGTGCCAGGCCCGGCGTGTCGTAGCGGATGCCAGGATCGGGGAAGCGGGCGGCGACGGCAGGGCCATAGGGCGCGCTCTCTTGCGCGGCGGTGCCGACAGACGCCTGCGGCAGCGTCGTGACGACCGGCGCCGTGACGACGCCCGGGCGGGGCTGTTCTGCGGCTGGCCCAGGGGCCGTGAGGGCGCTCGGAGCCTGCACCACGGTCGCTGCCGGCGTGGCAGGCCACGGAGGCAGCGGCGTGCTGGCGCAGGCGGCGAGCAGGGCGGCTGCCAATGCCGCTGGCACCGGCCAGCGGCGATGCGGAGCCCGAGGCGACTCGGGAGCTGGGGCAAGCGGTGATGCGCCGAGGTGCGAGAGCAGGGTCATAGACGATCAGCCAGTGGAAACCGAGGGCTGCCATTGGGACGTGGCAGGTGTTGGCCCGATATTACCCGGCTGCCGCCTCTGCGCGCAGCATGCCATGTCGGGCGCGCCGGCGCGTGGCGACCCGGTCTGGGAGAGGAGACTCAATGCGCGTGGTGTGCCCTATATTCAAAATACAGATTAATTAACAAAAATATATTCTTTTGAGTTTTAAGCCGCGCTGTCCACAATCCCCTGTATCTATGGCTTCACTGGACGGCTTTCTCCCATGACAACCCTGAAAATCAAGTCTCTCCTGGCCACGGTGGCCCTGGCTGCCAGTGCGGTGGCGTCGGCCCAGACCACGACGCTGCTCAACGTGTCGTACGACGTGGCGCGCGAGTTCTACAAGGACTACAACGCCGCTTTCGTGGCCCACTACAAGAAGACCACAGGCAAGGACATCAAGATCGACCAGGCGCATGGCGGCTCCAGCGCCCAGGCGCGCGCCGTGAACGACGGGCTGGCGGCCGACGTGGTGACTTTCAACACCACCACCGACATTGAGTTCCTTGCCGGGAATGGCGTGGTGGCCAAGGATTGGGCCAAGAAGTTTCCCTACGATGCTTCGCCCACCACCTCGACCATGCTGTTTCTGGTGCGCAATGGCAACCCGAAGAAGATCAAGGACTGGGACGATCTGGTCAAGCCCGGCGTGCAGGTCATCGTCGTCAACCCCAAGACCGGCGGCAATGGCCGCTATGCCTACCTCGCTGCCTGGGGCGCGGTGCGCGAAAAGGGTGGCACCGACGCGCAGGCGGCCGAGTTCGTGGGCAAGCTCTACAAGAACGTACCGGTGCTGGCCAAGGGCGGGCGCGATGCCACGGCAACGTTCCTGCAGCGCAACATCGGCGATGTGCTGATCACGTTCGAGTCCGAGGTGGTGTCGATCAACCGCGAGTTCGGCGTCGGCAAGGTGGAGGCGGTGTACCCGTCGGTCAGCGTCACGGCCGAGAACCCCGTCGCCGTGGTCGAGCGCACCGTGGCCAAGAAGGGCACGGCCGATCAGGCCAAGGCCTATCTCGACTACCTCTATTCGGAAGAAGGCCAGGAAATCGCCGCCAAGCACGCCATCCGGCCGCGTTCGGAGGCGGTGCTGAAAAAGCACGCCGACCTGTTCAAGCCCATCAAGCAGTTCACCGTGGCCAAGTACTTCGGCTCGCTCGGTGAAGCGCAGAAAGTGCACTTCAACGACGGCGGCCAGTTCGACAAGCTCTACACCCCGGGTGCCAAGTAAAGCATGAGCGCAGCCACCTCCGCAGCCCCGCAAGGCGCTGCCCGCGCGCCTTCGGGCAACCGCCGGCGCGCACCCAAGCGGGTGCTGCCCGGCTTTGGCCTCACGCTGGGCTACACGCTGTTCTACCTGAGCATCATCGTGCTGATCCCGCTGTCGGCGCTGGTGTTCAAGACCTTCACGCTCACCTGGCCACAGTTCTGGGAGGCCATCAGCGCGCCGCGCGTGCTGGCCTCGTACCGCCTGACCTTTGGCGCCTCGCTGATCGCGGCGCTGGTCAACCTGGTGTTCGGCTTGCTGATCGCCTGGGTGCTGGTGCGCTACAGCTTTCCGGGCAAGAAGATCGTCGATGCGCTGGTCGACCTGCCGTTTGCCCTGCCCACGGCCGTGGCCGGCATTTCGCTGACGGCGCTGCTGGCGGGCAACGGCTGGGTGGGGCAGTACCTCGAACCCCTGGGCATCCAGCTGGCGTTCAAGCCCGCGGGCATCGTGATCGCGCTGATCTTCATCGGGCTGCCTTTCGTGGTGCGCACCGTACAGCCCGTGCTGCAGGACACCGAGAAGGAGCTTGAAGAGGCGGCCAGCTCGCTGGGCGCCAACCGCTGGCAGATTTTTACCAAGGTCATCCTGCCAGCCATCACGCCGGCCCTGCTGACCGGCTTTGCCATGGCGTTCGCACGCGCCGTGGGCGAGTACGGATCGGTCATCTTCATCGCCGGCAACATGCCCATGATTTCTGAAATCACCCCCCTGATCATCATCGGCAAGCTCGAGCAATACGACTACGCGGGTGCCACGGCAGTGGCGGTGGTGATGCTGCTGATCTCGTTCGTGCTGCTGCTCGTCATCAACGCGCTGCAGGCCTGGCAGCGGCGCAACGCGGGAGCGCCGGCATGAGCGCGGGCGCGACTGCACGCGTGCGGCGCGACCGCATCAGCACCACCGAAGCGCCCTGGGTGCGCAACCTGCTGATCGGCATCGCGCTGGCCTTTGTGCTCTTGTTCCTGGTGTTGCCGCTGGCGGCGGTGTTCACCGAAGCCTTGCGCAAGGGCTGGGACGCTTACTTCAGCGCCCTGATGGAGCCCGACGCCTGGTCGGCCATCCGCCTGACCCTCATTACCGCCGCGATTGCCGTGCCGCTGAACCTGGTGTTTGGCGTGGCCGCGGCCTGGTGCATCGCCAAGTACGAGTTCAAGGGCAAGGCCTTCCTGACCACGCTGGTCGACCTGCCGTTCTCGGTCTCGCCCGTGGTGGCGGGCCTGGTCTATGTGCTGATGTTTGGCGCCAACGGCTGGATCGGGCCGTGGCTGGCGGCGCACGACATCAAGATCATCTTCGCCGTGCCGGGCATCGTTCTGGCCACGGTGTTCGTGACCTTTCCGTTCATCGCGCGCGAACTCATCCCGCTGATGCAGGCCCAGGGCAACGACGAGGAGCAGGCCGCCACGGTGCTGGGTGCAAGCGGCTGGCAGACCTTCTGGTACGTGACCCTGCCCAACATCAAGTGGGGTCTGCTGTACGGCGTGATCCTGTGCAACGCGCGCGCCATGGGCGAGTTTGGCGCGGTGTCGGTGGTGTCGGGACACATCCGCGGGCAGACCAACACGATCCCGCTGCACGTCGAAATCCTCTACAACGAATACCAGTCGGTGGCGGCGTTTGCGGCGGCTTCGCTGCTGGCGCTGCTGGCGCTGGTCACCCTGGTCATCAAGTCGGTTGCCGAGTGGCGCGCCGAGCACGAGCGCAAGGCGCTGGCCGAACTGCCGCCCGAGCGGCCTGGCGCCGTGCGGTCCCCGGCCGCGCGCGGCAGCGCCGTCTGAAAGACACCCATGAGCATAGAAATCCGCAACGTCAGCAAACAATTCGGCAACTTCCACGCGCTGCGCGACGTGAGCTTGGACATCGCCTCGGGCGAGCTGCTCGCGCTGCTGGGCCCTTCGGGCTGCGGCAAGACCACGCTGCTGCGCATCATTGCCGGGCTGGAGACGCCCGACACCGGCAGCATCCACTTTGCCGGCGCCGACACCACCGACGTGCATGTGCGCGAGCGCAACGTCGGCTTCGTGTTCCAGCACTATGCGCTGTTCCGCCACATGACGGTGTTCGAGAACGTGGCCTTCGGCCTGCGCATGAAGCCGCGCAGCGTGCGCCCGAGCGAGGCGCAGATCAAGAAAAAAGTGCACGACCTGCTCAGCCTGGTGCAGTTGGACTGGCTGGCCGACCGCCACCCCGCGCAGCTCTCGGGCGGGCAGCGCCAGCGCATCGCCCTGGCGCGCGCGCTGGCCGTGGAGCCGCAGGTGCTGCTGCTCGACGAACCCTTTGGCGCGCTCGATGCCAAGGTGCGCAAGGAGCTGCGCCGCTGGCTGCGCCGCCTGCACGACGAGCTGCATGTGACCAGCATCTTCGTCACGCACGACCAGGAAGAAGCGCTCGAAGTGGCCGACCGCGTGGTGCTGATGAACAGCGGCGTGGTCGAGCAGGTGGGCTCGCCCCAGCAGGTCTGGGACCACCCGGCCAGTCCGTTCGTGTACGGCTTTCTGGGCGACGTGAACCTGTTCCATGGCCGTGCCCACGAGGGTGCGCTGCATGTGCACGGCATGCAGATCGACGTGCCCGAGCACAGCGATGCCCAGGACGCGCCCGCCTCGGCCTATGTGCGTCCGCACGACCTGGACGTGGCGCGCCATGTGCCCGGCAGCACCTCGCCCGCGCACAGCATGGTCGCGCGCCTGGAGCGCGCCATTGCCGTCGGACCGACGGCACGGCTGGAGCTGGTGCCGCTCGACGACGCGGGCGTGGAACTAAAGGCCGCGGCCTCGCCCCAATCAGCGGACAATGCGGCCGCTGCGCCCTTGGTTGAAGCGCACATCTCGGCGCAGCAGTTTCGGGACATGGGCCTCAAGGAGGGCGACACCGTGGTGGTGACCCCCCGGCGCACCCGGGTGTTTTTGGACCAGGCCGCCGGCATCTGACGCATCCTTCGTCGGAGCCTGGGCGGCGATGAAGGAAAACGATGGCGATGGTATTGAACTGGTGGAATACGGCCCCGCGCCGGATGCTGGCCTTGGTCAGCGCGGTGTGCGTGGCCATGCTGGCGTTTGGCCTGTACCTGCAGCACAGCGTGGGCCTGGAGCCTTGTCCGATGTGCATCGTGCAGCGATACGCTCTTGTTTTAGTAGCTATCTTCGCAGGACTGGCAAGCGTTAGAGGCCAAAAAGGCTGGTGGATTCCATGGGCGGCGATGGCGCTATTGGCCTGCGGCTTTGGGGCCTTTACGGCGGCCCGCCAGAGCTGGCTGCAGTGGTATCCGCCCGAGGTCGCCATGTGCGGGCGCGACTTCTACGGAATGATCGAGAACTACCCCATCAGCCGCGCCATCCCGATGATCTTCAGGGGCTCGGGCGACTGCGCCGCGATCGACTGGACCTTCCTCGGCGGCTCGATCGCCAACTGGTCTTTTGTCTGCTTCGTGGTGCTTGGCGCGGCCCTGGGCACGCTGCTCGTGCGCGGGCTGCGCACCGGGCGCTGAGGCCCAGCGCAGCGGGTGGCGCGGCGGCGCTGCCCGTCAGGCTGCGCCGCTGGGGGGAAAGCGCACGCCCGGCGTGCCGTCATTCCAGGCGCCGTATTTGTCCATGGTCTGAGAGAACAGGGGCGATGCCACCCAGCGCTCCAGCCAGCGTTGCAGGTGCGGCCAGGCTTGGGCAGACCACCACGCAGCATCGATGCCGGCAAACTGGCGCACGAAAGGGAAGATCGCCGCATCGGCCAGCGCCGTGTGGCCACCGAACAAATGGCCCGTGCCCGCCAGCTGTGCGTCGAGCGCCGCCAGCCAGGCGCAGGCCTGCGCACGCGCGGCGGCCACATCCGCGCCAGGGTAGCGCTGCGGGTATTTGCAGCGGTCCAGCGCCTGCTTGAACGGGCCGTCGCAGTCCGCGATCTGCGCCAGCATGGCCTCCAGCGTGCCAACACTGGGGTTCAGCCAGTGCAGCGGGTCGTGGGCCTGCAGCGCCCACAGCATGATGTCCAGGCTGTGCTCCAGCACCTGGCCGTCGGGCAGCACGAGCACGGGCACCGTGCCCTGGGGCGAGGCCTGCAGCAGGCCCCGGGGCTTGTCGCGCAACACCACCTCGCGCAGCTCGCACGCCTGGCCCGACACGGCCAGGGCCAGCCGCGCACGCATCGCATACGGGCAGCGGCGAAACGAATACAGGACGGGCAGGGCGCTCATGGCGCCTTTGGTGCGCCGGTGGGGCCGGGTTCGTGCGCACGCACCGGGGCCGGAAGGCGCGCGCCCACATGGGCCTGGCCGCGCTCGGTGGCCAGCTGCACCTGGCGCTCGCGCTCGGCAAGCGCCCGCTCTTGCTCGGGGGTGCGGGTGCCGTGGCAATACGGGCAGCTCACGCCGGCCGCATAGTGGGGCGATGCCAGTTCCGCCGCCCCCAGCGGCATGCGGCAGGCGCGGCACAGCTGGTGGTGGCCCGGCGCCAGGCCGTGGCCCACCGATACGCGCTCGTCGAACACAAAGCAGTCGCCGTGCCAGCGGCTGTCGGCCTCGGGCACGGTTTCAAGGTATTTGAGGATGCCGCCTTCGAGGTGGTAGACCTCGCCAAACCCCTGCGACTTCAGGTAGGCCGTCGACTTCTCGCAGCGGATGCCGCCGGTGCAGAACATGGCCACGCGTGGCTTGCCGGCGAGCGCGCCGCCCGGTTGCGATTGCGCCGCCACCCAGGCCGGAAACTCGGCAAAGCTGCGCGTGTGCGGGTTGAGGGCGCGCGCAAAGCTGCCAATGCCGACCTCATAGTCGTTGCGCGTGTCCACCACCACCACCTCGGGGTCGTCGATCAGCGCGTTCCAGTCTGCGGGCTTGACGTAGGTGCCGGCGTTGCGCGCGGGGTTCAGACCCGGCACGCCGAGCGTGACGATCTCGCGCTTGAGGCGCACGCGCATGCGGTAGAACGGCTGGCGCTCGCCCCAGGCTTCCTTGTGCGGCAGGCTGGCCAGGCGCGGGTCGCTGCGCAGCCAGGCCAGCACGGCGCGCACGCCGTCCGGCGGGCCGGCGATGGTGCCGTTGATGCCCTCGGGCGCGAGCAGCAGCAGGCCGCGCACGCTGTGGGCATCGCAGCAGGCCTGCAGGGGCGCCTGCAGCTGCGCGCAGTCGGGCAGGTCGACAAATTGGTAGAGGGCGGCGGTGAGAAAAGCTGGCATGGAAGCGGTCGATGATAGCGTCGGCCTGCGCTGCGGATGCACACACAAGGGCTGTCGGTGCACAGCGGACCGAGGTCGAAAATATCTGCAGCAGGCCCGCCGCTTTGCCTGTGCGCACTCCCGGGAAATGGTGCTGCCAGGCTGTTCCTTTTTTCGGAAATCACCGGTCCTGCGGCGGCTGAGACGATGACCAGGTCTGGTCCTGCAGGAAGAACTTGGCCACCATTTCTTTGGTGATTTGCACTGCGCGCTTGAGGCTCATGTCGATGTGCTCGGTGAGCGCCTCCAGCGCTGGCTGCAGCTGGCGTTGGCTCAGCAGCAGCACCAGTTGGGCATGGGCATCAAAGGCGCTGCTGTTCCAGTCCGACTGTTCCAGGTCGATGTGGCGCGCGACGTGGATGCGCCGCGTCACCTGCTCCAGGAACTGGCTCAGCTCGCGGTTGTGCGACAGCGCGGCCAGGCGCCGGTGGAACTCCTCGTCGGCCAGCAGCAGGTCGCCGATGGACATCGCCGCCGCATTGGCCATGACGCTGTTCCAGTAGTCGCGCAGGCCTTCGATTTCCGCATCGCTCGCATGTTC